>JAEYQF010000301.1 GCA_023410155.1 Verrucomicrobiota bacterium
CAACCAGCGCAACCGGCACCTTGGCGGGCCACTTACCCGAGGTAAAGCCCCTCGGTGATCTGCGGCTTTTCGGTCAGCCGCGTCCACGACGCAGCAAACGAATCCTCGTCGTAGCCGAAGAGCGGACCGATCTCGATGGTCGCCGTCGGAAGTCCGCTCGCGTCCGTCGCGAGCTCGGCGCCGTGGGCCTTGAGCCACCGCGCGAACTGTCGCAATTGATCCTCGCGCGACGTCTTGGGCGAATCGACGCCCTCGGCGTTTTTCACCGGCGAGAAATCGTCGGCGCGCGGCGTCGCGATCACCACGGGATTCTTGGCAAACGGCAGCGCGTCGAAGACGAACATCTCGAATTTCACGCCGTTGGCTTTCTCCGGCTTCACCGGATTCCCCTGCGCGTCGATCGTCGGAATCTTTTTGTCCGCGCGATGAAACGGCAGCGCCACGCCCTCGCCGCCGGCGGCCATGCGGCGCACGAACTGCCGGTCGAGCACGTGGATCGCGATGCTGCCCGCGAGGTAGCGCAGGCGGCCGTTGGAATCCGTTTCGCGCTGCATCTCCATCGGCAGGTCGGAGTATTCGATCACGACGAGTTTGCCGTCCTGCACGCAGAAGTGACCGAGCTTCTCCTCGGGATACGCCTTCGGCACCATCTTGCTCGACATCTCCGAGCGGCGCTCGAGGTGCCAGCCGATGAACGCTGGATCGATCGCGCGAACGAGCGGATTATCGACCTGGAAATAGCTGATCGTGTCGATGCCTTCGCGCTCCATCAGGTCGAGCGCGCCGCTGCGGGCGAGCGCGCGCAGCGAACCGCCGTGGCCGTCGGGCGACATCGCGATCGACTGCTTCGACTCGAGCATGATTTTGCCCTGCAGGTCGACGGCCGGCATGCGGCCCTGGCGGAAGAAATGCACGTGCGTCTCGGCGAGGCCGAAGAACTTGTTCTCTTTGAAGAACGCCTCCGTCGCGACGTGGTTCTGGTGACTGGTCATGATGAACCAGTGGATCGCCTTGCCGTAGCGCTGACTGGCCGCGCGGATCTTTTCCGCGAACACTTGGAAGAGTGTTTTCTTCTTCAGCGGCGTGACGGGAAACGTGCCCTTGGGCCCGTCGTAACCGAGACGCGTGCCCTGCCCGCCCGCGACCGTGAACGCCGCCACGCGGCCGGCGCGCAGTGCGGCTTCGCCGGTGGCTTTCGCGCGCGCCCAATCGGCAGCGTTGCCGCCGTTCTCCGGGCGCAGCTCATACGGCGAAGGCTCGAGGCCCTCGAGGTTCACGGACGCCGCTCCCTTTTGCAGCAGCGTCTTCGTGAGATGCGCGATCTCGTCGAGATCGATTTCGCCCGCTTCGGCGAGGAGTTGTTCTTGGGCGGCGGGTGGCAGTTGCGCGAAGAACGCGAATACGTGGCCTTGGCCGGCTTGTTCGAATTTCTGGATCAGCGGGTGCTGCGCCATGCTGGTGTGTGGGTGTGGTTTAGTCTTCGAAGCGAAAGATGAACTCGTCGGGCTTCGCGTAACCGAGGCGCCGACGAATGACTTTCTCGACGTAGACCGGGTCGGTCCGCAGGCGTTCGAGGATTTTTTCCTGCTCCGCCAATCTCGCCTGTGCTTCGGCCAGCCGCCGCCGGCTGTTCTCCTCGATCTGGCGCAACCGGTTATACTCTTCGCGCGCCTCCCAGAAATAGACACCGGATGCCACGGCCGCGCCGACAAACAGCACGATGTAGAGCATCACGATTAGGCGACGAAGCGTCACGGCAATGAGTGCCCGATCAACGGCCACGCCCGCCATGCACGCAATTCTTTTCAGGCCACAGGTTTTTAGGAAGTCGCTTACACGAAATTGGCGTGCGTTTTTCCCCGGCGGCCCCAGCCTCGCCTGCCGGCATGTATCAGAGCTTCTACGGGTTTCGCGAGATGCCGTTCAACATCACGCCGGACCCGCGCTTTCTTTACCTCAGTCCCACCCACCAGGAAGCCCTGCAACACCTGAAATACGGCGTGCAGCAGCGCAAAGGCTTCATCGCGCTCGTGGGCGAGGTCGGCTGCGGCAAGACCACCCTCTGCCGCCGGTTCCTCAACGAGCTGGATCCCGCGCACTACGACACCGCCCTCATCCTCAACCCGCGCGTCACCGAGACGCAGATGCTCAAGGCGATTCTCACCGAGCTGGGCGAAACCAAACTCGCCCGCAGCCAGGTCGATCTCGTCGCGCAGATGAACAAGGTCCTGCTCGAGCGCATCGGCCGCGGTCGCGACATCGTGCTCATCATCGACGAGGCGCAGAATCTCTCCTTCGACGTGCTCGAGCAGATCCGACTCCTGTCGAACCTCGAGACCGACAAGCAGAAGCTCCTGCAAATCGTCCTGATGGGCCAACCCGAGTTGAAGGAGGTGCTCGCACGCGAAGAACTGCGCCAGCTCCGCCAGCGCATTCTCGTGCACTACGAGCTGCACCCGCTGTCGCTGCACGACATGCAGCACTACATCCAACACCGGCTCACGCTCGCCGGCGGCACCGGCCGCCCGACCTTCTCGCGCTGGGCGCTCCGCTCCCTCCACCGCGCCAGCAAGGGGATTCCGCGCATCGTGAACAATCTCTGCGACAAGGCGCTGCTCGCCGCCTACATTCGCGACTCCGACGAGGTCAACTTCTGGGATATGCGCCGCGCGATTCGCGAAACCTCGAACCTCACCGACTGATTCTCCGGATGAGTCTGATCAACGAAGCTCTCAAGAAAGCCCAGCGCCAGCGCGCCGAGGAGGCCGCCGGGCAAACTCCCGCCTCTCACGGCGCCGCCGCCCCGCGCAGCGGCTTGTCCAGGGAAACCATCGTGCTGCTCAGCTCCGCGGCCGCCGTCCTCGTGGTGCTCTCGGTCGTGTTGACGGTTATCCTCGTCAACCGCACGCCCGCTCCGAAAGCTGCCGCCACGCCACCGATCGCGCAGTCAACTCCGCCGCCCGCGGCCACCGACGAACCGAGCCCGGTGATCGTCGCTCCGCTGATCAAGTTGCCGGAGCCGACCGCACCTGCGCCCGAGTCGGGACAAAGTGCGGCGCGAGTCGGGACCGAGTCCGGATCGACTCCCGCCACGGTGCCGACCGGGTCAAGCCCGAGTCCGGACACGGCCGCGCCTGCGTCCGCCCCAGACGGCACTCCACTCTTCAGCCTGCCGAGCACGACCGCGCCCGACCCGCGCATCCAAGATTTCGTGGACGCCGTGCGCGTGGTGGGGATTCGCTCCTCCGGCGATGACAGCCGCGTCCTCATGAACGAGCGGGTCTATCGCGTGAACGACATCGTGCAGCGCGAGCTCGGCGTGAAGTTGCACAAGGTTGAACCGGGCCGGCTCACGTTTTCCGATCTCAACGGAAATCTCTATACCAAGAATCTCTGAGCGAGAGAGGAAAGAGCGGAGAGCGCAGGCGGCCGACCGCCCGTGCAAGCGAGACCGCGAAGGATCGGCTCTCGGCTTTAGCCTCTGAGCTCTCGCCTCTCCGGTGGCTGGCCGCACAAAATTCTTCCCGCGGCGGCGTCGCTGACCAATGCTGCGGCTGTGCGGTCTCCAGACACTTCACCGACCTTCGCGCGCTTTCGCGGGCACACGCGTGTGCCGCTCCATCCTGCCGAGCGATGGCTGCTGGCGATCGTCTGCATCCATCTCCTGCTCGTCACCTGGACATTTGGCGGCACCCGCACGTGGACCATGCCGATCAGCCTCGCTTTCGGTGTGCTGGAGATCGCGGTCGCGCTTTGGCCGCGCCGCTACGACGGCCACTTCACGTCCACAGGAGAGGATTTCCGCCTGCTCACGTGGCCGAAGCTCGTGCGTTTCCCGATTTTTTGGATCGGCCTGCTGCTCATCGGGCTGATCGTCACGCAGGCGCTCAACTGGCGCTGGCTCTTCGAGCTCGAGCGCGGCAAGTGGTGGATCGAACTGCGTCCTTACAAGGAGTGGCTGCCGACGAGCGTGAAGGTGCCTTTCCACATCGGCGGGCCGTGGCCGGTCGCGACCGTGTTCACGACCGCATGGCTGCTCGTGTGCGCGGCCTGGATCGGCTTCACGCGGCGCCGCACGTTGCAGATCCTGCTCGCGGTGGTCGTCACGGGTGGGTTCGTGCTCGGGCTCGTCGGCCTCGTGCAGCGCCTCTCGGGTTCGGGCAAGATGCTCTGGCTTTGGGAAATCAACTACGCGTCTTTCTTCGCGAGTTTCATCTACAAGAATCACGCGGGGGCGTATCTCAATCTCACGCTCGCGGCGTGTGTCGCGCTGGCTGCCTGGTTCATGATCCGCAAAGCCGTGCGCCACGAGCGGTCGAGCCCGGCGCCGGTGTTCGTGTTCATCGCGATCGTGATCTCGATTTCCGTGCTGTTCACGTATTCCCGCGGCGCGCTCGCGCTCACGCTGGTGTTTCTCGGCCTCGCGACGGTCGGCGGATTGTTTCTCTTCCTGCGACAACCGAGCGCGACCCGACGGCTGCCGGTGGTGCTGGCGATTGCGATTCTCTTCGCCGGGTTCGCCGCCTTGGGTCTGCGCACCAGGCCCGCCAAGGTCGCATGGGAGCGGCTGCAAACCCTGTCGGATCAGGGCAACGAAGGATTCCAGACCCGTGAAGCTGCCCGCAACACGACGCTCGCGATGTTCCAGGAGTTCTGGCCCCGCGGAGCGGGCGCGGGCTGCTTCCAGTTTCACTTTCGCGAGTATCAGAAAACCCGCCCGGAACTCGGCCCAACCAGCGGGCGCGGCGCCGTGAGATGGCAGCACGCGCACTGCGACCTGCTGCAGTTTCCGCTGGAGCTGGGCCTCGCCGGCACCGCCCTTCTCGCCTCCATGCTCGGCTACTGGCTGGTGCGCTTCGCCCGGTCGGGCGCGTGGCGAAATCCCGTGTCGCTCAGCCTGCTCGCCGGCTGCGGATTACTGCTCGCACATGCGTGGCTCGACCTGATTTTCCAAAGCCCCGCAATCCTGCTGCTGTGGTGCCTCTACTGGCCCGTGATGATACGCTGGGCCGAGACGGATAAATAAGCGTGAGCGAGCGGAACTCGGAGCCCTCTCGACAGCGGTGAGCCTTTGGCCTGGAGCCAGCGCCTCCCAGCTCACAGCTGAAAGCTCACAACTCCTCGCTCCCAACTCACAGCTCCCAGCCGCTCAGTCCAGATGCGGCGTGTATTCGGGCACGAGCTGCTTCAGCACCGCCTTCACGTCGGTCGCGGCCACCTGATACAGGTTCATCTCGAGTTCGCGGAGCCGCTCGGCCCGACCAGCGTCGGGTTCGAACCGGCTCACGAAGCGCATGATCTTCGGGTGACTCGTAGCGACGTGTTCCTCGTCGCGGTGCTGCAGTTCCTCAAACAGTTTCTCTCCCGGCTTCAAGCCGGTGAAAGTGATCTCGATATCCTCGCCGACCCGATAGCCACTGAGCTCGATCATCTGGCGCGCGAGGTCCACGATCTTCACCGGGTGCCCCATATCGAGGACGAAGATCTCGCCGCCCGCGCCGAGCACGGAACTCTGCAGCACGAGCCCGACCGCCTCGGGAATCGTCATGAAATAACGCGTGACCTCCGGATGCGTGACCGTCACCGGACCGCCCTGCGCGATCTGCCGTTTGAAAATCGGAATCACGCTGCCCGACGAGCCCAGCACATTGCCGAATCGCACCGCCATGAACTTGGTGGTCGTGGACTGGAGTTGGAGCGCCTGGAGTTCCATCTCGGCCAGGCGCTTCGTCGCGCCCATCACACTGGTGGGATTGATCGCCTTGTCTGTCGAGATGAGCACGAACTCCTCCGCCCCGTGTCGCGCGGCCGCCTGCGCGACGTTGCGGGTGCCGAGCACGTTGTTGCGAATCGCCTCGGCGGGCTGTCGCTCCATCATGAACACGTGCTTGTGGGCCGCCGCGTGAAAAATGATCGCGGGCTTGTATCGGGAAAACAAATACTCGACCCGCGCCTGATCGAGGATGTCCCCCACGAGCGGCAGCGCGGCCGCGCCGAGGCCGGTCTCCTTCAGCTCCTGTTCGATGAGGAAGAGACTCGCCTCCGATTGCTCCACCATGAGCAGCCGCTGCGGATTCAGCAGCGAGATCTGCCGGCAAAGCTCGCTGCCGATGCTGCCACCGGCGCCGGTGACCATGACGACCTTGCCCGCGACGAGCTTGCGAATCGAGGCGGAGTCGAGATCGACCGGATCGCGGCCGAGCAGATCCTGCACCTCGACCGGCCGGATGCGGCTGGCCTTCACCCGGCCCGAGGCGAGTTCCTCCATCGAGGGCAGCGTCTCCACCTTGTGCCCGTGGCGATTCATCAGCAGCACCACGTCCCGCACGCGTTTGGCCGGCGCGGTGGGCATCGCGATCACAACCTTCGAGAACTTGAAGTCCGCCTTGAGGCGCACGATCGACTCGGGCGCACCAAACACCGGCACGCCGTGGATGAGCTTGCCGTGCTTGGAGCTGTCATCGTCGAAAAAGATCACCGGCTTGAACCCGCGTGACGGTGAGTTGATGAACTCCCGGGCGAGCGATGCGCCCGCGTCGCCGGCGCCGACGATCGCGATGCGTTGCAGCGGCGTGTGCTCCCCCACGCGTCCGTGGTTGATCCGCTCGCGATACAACCGGGTGCCGAGGCGCACCGCCGAAATGCCGCCGACACTCAGGAAATAGTCGAGCAACAGCGTGCCGCGCGGGATCGTCAGGTCGAAAAGTCCCGTGAGGCGAATGATGAACAGCGCGGCGAATCCCACGGTCATCGCCCAGATCAGGCGCAGCAGATCCGGGATGCTGAAGTAGGTCAGCATGCTGCCCAGCTGGCGAACGCACACCAGCGCGACCAGCTTCACTCCGACCGCCACCCACAGGAGGTGCAGGCGCTCTTTCTGAAATTCCGGAGGCACGGAGAAGTCGAACCTCACCTCGTAGGACAGCCAGAACCCGGCCGCCAGGATGCCGGCGTAAACGGCCGCGACCACGAGGCTGCGGCGATTGCGCGAAAAATCGAAAACCGTTGTCTGCATCAGCGAAAAGGTTGGATGGTCGGCGGCGATTTCGGCGACGCCCCGGTGAAGCGCGGCATGGTCGCCGCGCCTGCGGCGCTGATTCCATCACGGATCAGCACGGCGCGCACGGTCAGCGCGAGAATCTTCAAATCGAGCAGGAGGCTGCGATCCTCGACGTAGCGAACATCCCATTCGAACTTTTCCTCCCAGGTGAGCGCGTTGCGCCCTTTCACCTGAGCCAGGCCGGTGAGTCCGGGCCGCACGTCGTGACGGCGCGCCTGCCGCGGCGAATACAACGGGAGATATTCGACGAGCAGCGGACGCGGCCCGACCAGGCTCATCTCTCCGCGCAGCACATTCCACAACTCCGGCAACTCATCGAGCGACGTGGAACGCAGCAGCCGCCCAAATGCGGTCAGTCGCTGCGCATCTGGCAACAACTGGCCCGACGCGTCGCGCTGCGAGGTCATCGAACGAAACTTCACGAGCTGGAAACTTTTTCCGTGCAGCCCCGGCCTCGCCTGTCGAAAGAAAACCGGCGAACCGAGCTTCACGCGCACCAACAACGCCACCACGCCGAGCAGCGGCACCCACAACGGCGCCGTCAGAATCACACAAAAAAGATCGAAGGCGCGTTTCATGTTCCGGGCATGTTTGAACAGGAGGAAACGGAGATAACGGAGGAACTCATCGATTCGCTCCCGGAAGGATCAACCGCGACACACCCTCGGTCAGCTTAAGAGCATTGAAGTTGATCAGCAGTCCGACGGGCACATCGAGAAGCTTCATGTAACTTAGTAATTGCGCCTTATGAATCGGAAGGATTTCAGCCACCGCTTTTGCCTCCACGAGAACGCACCCTTCGACGAGAACGTCGAAACGGAGCGATTCCTCGCGGACAAAATTTTTGTAGCGAACTTTCACCGCGCGCTGTGACTCCACCGCAACCCCGGCGAGTGACAGCTCACAAAGCAGACACCACTCGTAGATCGATTCGATGAGGCCCGGCCCCTTGTCGCGATGCACCTCGAGCGCGCACGCAATGACCCGTTCGGTCAGAGAATTCGCTTTGGAAAAAAGGGGATGCATGGCGTGTGCGAAGTTCCGGCTCCGTTTCCTCCGTTACCTCCTGTGAACACGAAGCCGCGCGCAGCGCTTCACCACGTCGACGACGCGCGTGAGGTCTTCCGACGTGAGATTCGAGCCGGACGGCAGACAGAGTCCCCGCGCGAACAGATCCTCGCCCACCGATCCGCCGACGCATTCGCAATCGGCGAACACGGGCTGCAGGTGCATCGGCTTCCACACGGGCCGCGCTTCGATGTTCTCCGCCGCGAGCGCTTCGCGAACCGACTCGCGGGTCGCTCCGAACTTTTTCGGATCGATCAGCAGACAGGTCAGCCAGCGCGTCGCCCGCCCGTGCGGCCCTTCCGGCATGAACTCGACTCCGGGCAGTCCGCCGAGCTCCCGCCGGTAGAATTCGAAATTCGCTCGCCGCGCCTGCACGCGCTCTTCCAGCACGCGCAACTGGCCGCGGCCGATCGCCGCGAGCACATTGCTCAGCCGGTAGTTGTATCCAATTTCTGAATGCTCGTAGTGCGGCGCGGGGTCGCGCGCCTGCGTCGCGAGAAACCGCGCCTTCTCCACCAACTCCTTCTCGGCCGAGACGAGCATGCCGCCGCCGGAGGTGGTGATGATTTTGTTGCCGTTGAAGGAATAGATTCCGAGGCGGCCGCGCGTGCCCGGCGTCCGGCCCTTGTAACTCGCGCCGAGGGCCTCCGCCGCATCCTCGATCAGCGTCACCCCGTGCCGCTCGCACAACGCGGCGATTTCATCGAGCTGCGCAGCCTGGCCGTAGAGGTGCACGAGGATGAGCGCCTTCGGCAAACGGCCCCGGGTCGCGCGGTCCCGCAGCGCTCGCTCGAGCAGTTCCGGATCCATGTTCCACGTTGCCCGTTCGCTGTCCACGAACACCGGACGAGCGCCCACATACGTGATCGGATTCGCACTCGCACTGAACGTTAGGTCCGAACAAAACACCTCGTCCCCCGCCTTCACGCCGGCCAGGAGCAACGCGAGGTGCAGCGCCGCGGTGCCGGAAGAGAGCGCCGCCGCGTGAGGCGACCCGACGAGGGTGCAAAACTCGCGCTCGAACGCGTCCACCTGCGGTCCGAGGGGCGCGATCCAGTTGGTCGTGAACGCCTCGCGCACCAATTCGAACTCGTCTGCGCCCATATGGGGCGACGACAAATAAATGCGCGGTGATTTCATGAGCTGGAGTGGTCGTTTCTACCGTGCGCGCCACCGAACGCAAGAGCATGGCCGGACGCAGTGAGCATTTTCCTTTTAGCCCAGCGATCCTAATGAGAGCTATGAGCCAGAAGCCATGAGCCGTGAGCCTTTAGCTGAAAGCTCCTAGCTCCAAATTCCAACGCTCCCGTCTGGAATGCGAAAGCGCGGGCTCTCGCCTCTCGCCTCTCAGCTCTCCGTTTTCTCGAACGCCTCGAGCGCGAACTCCCGCACTTCCGCCCAGTCGTCGCGACCCTGGTTCTCGATCAACACTCCGACTCCGACGTCGTCGGCTTCCTCCGGTCGCACGGCGCCGACCGTGAGTGGCGTCCATTCCGGCCACTCCCCCGGCGGCACCCGCACGGCCGACATTTCGAAGCGCCGGCCGTCCTTCGCTCGCCAGCCGATCCCGAGGCTCACCTCCGCTTCCCGCGACACCCGGCCGCGGAACCACAAGGTCACCCGGTGCAGCCCGCGCGCGTGCGTCCGGTTCCATTGCCGCAAACTCAGATTCTTGGTGCCTTTCACCAGCAACGCAGGGCGCTCCTCGTCGCTCCAGCGATACGAGAACTTCTCCACCGCCTCCACTTCACCCCGCCAGCCTTTCGGCGACGAAAGGCCGCGCAACAATCCGGCTTCGCGCCGCTCCGCACCGCGCGGACCGCGCAGCTCCCCGTTGCGCAATCCGGTGGGCGCACGCCGCCCCACCGCCACCAGTCCTGCCTCGAACAATCGCCGCCCCGCCTCGGTGTTCGCCTGCGTCCGCAACGTCGTGAGATCCTCGCCGCTCTTCGCGACCGTTTCGAGCGCCCAGATCGTCGGGTCGTTCCTCAACCAGTCCGACCAGTAAATTTTTCCCAGCGCCAGCGGCTGCTCACGCTGCACGCGTTCTGCCTCCGCAACCAGGGCATCGCGCGTTCGCCAAAAGTCGGTCAACAGCTGCAGGGTCCGTTCTCCGCTCGCGCCGCCGCGCATCAGCTCGCCAGTGAGCCGCACCCGCGCCTCGTGCATCGCGGCAAAGCGCTCCGTCACGGCAAACGCCTCCGCGTGCAGCGCGATCCTCCGCCGCACGAGATCGGACTGCGCGCGGGCCTGCGCCTCGCTCAACAACGCCCGCAGCTCGGCGCACACGGCGGAGGGAAACAGCGCCGCCTGCGCCTCGTTCCGGTAGTGCTTCAGCCAATACGCGTCTCCCGCCTGCTCGTTCCACTGCCGTTCGCAGCGCTCGAAGAAGGCGCGCATCGGCGCCGCGCTCTCGCGAAACATCCGGCGGTAGTAGTCCTCCAGCAGGATCCCGGGCGATTGCTCTGGATCGCGCAGCAGCTGCGCCACGAGCCAAGGCATCGGGCCGTCCAATCCCCAGTTGGGCAGCACTTCCGCGAAATAGTCGGTGAACCCCACGCGGCGCGCATGCCGGATCGATTCCGGGATGAGCCGCGTGTGCACGCGCGGCACGAGAAACGAATGCCCATAGAGATAATCGTAGCGGCCGAGCCGCGGCGCGAGCCGGCCCTCCGAATCGCCCGGTGCGCGGAGCGCTGCCGCCCACCGCCGTTGCAGCAGCATCTCTTCGCGCGCAAATCGCGGATCGTAGCCCTGCGACCGGTCCGCCGTGAGAAACGGCACCACCTGCCGGTGCAGCGGGAAGTCCGGTGCGTTCTCCGTCCAATAATACGCCAGCGCACCGAGGTATTTTTGCGGATGCGTCCGCTCCACGTCGGCGGCGACGCGATTCATGAAGGTGAACACGAGCCGCGTATAGTCAGGTCGTCCGCGAAACCACCGGCGCGGTGTCGTCAGCGCGAGAGTTTCCGGCGACTCGCCGAAGGTCAGGCCGTCGTTCACCCCCAGCGCGAAACTCTCCGCCTGCGGATTCTCCTCGAAAAAACTCCGCGCCGCCGCCGCCGCGTGGCCCGCGACGTCTTCCCGCCCCAGATCCGGATTCCAGTGATAGCTGCCCTCCGCCGGCCGCAGCCGGACTCCGTTCACGAGCGGAAAAAACTCCGGCCGCGTCGCGGCGAGCGCCGGCGTAAAAATCCGGCTCAGCGCATGCGAGAAGTTGAACGAGGGCGTGAGCTCGTTCGCGAGCGCCCATTCTTTTTCACCGTGCTGCTCGCGCATCCACAAGGCGCGAGTCCGGTAGGCGTTCGCGCCGGGCTTTCCCGCGGCCACTCCCGCTTCGTGCCCCAGTTCGCCGGGCACGAACCAGCGCTCCACCTCGGCGGCCCGCTCGGGCGCGCAAAACCACACGACGCCCCAACCCAGGCAAAGCGCTGCCCCATGGAGGAGCAATGAGCCTGCAGCCGGGAGCGAGAAGCTACGAGCGGGAAGCTTGGAGCCAGGAGCCATCAAGCCAGGAGATGCGAGCGGGAAGCCGGGAGCATGGAGCCCGCAGCTTGGAGCCCGGAGCCAATAGCTCAAAGCTGATCTCGTAACTTCCGAATTTTGACAGGGGCCCGCTCGATTTGTAGGCCACGTCGCTGACGTGGCGGTTTGGATTGGCCGTTCTGTAGGCCACGTCGCTGACGTGGGGGTTTGGGCAAAGCCAGCTCAACGAGCTGGCCCACAGCGGGGGTGAAGATTGAAAGCGCCGCACCGGACGCGGACGCCAGCGGAGGGGAGTCCCTACCTCTCACGACACCGGCTTGGACAGTTCGGGCTCTCGGCTCTCGCCTCCCATCTCTCAGCTTTGAGTTCCCGAACTCCGTGCCCTCCGCGTAAGAGCTCCGTGTCCTCTGTGTAGCCGGATTGGAACGGTCGGACTCTCCCCTCTCAGCTTTCAACCCTCAACTTTCTTCACCGCCAATCCCAGCTTCGCGAGATCGCTCAGCACGGCGTCGAACCCCGGCTCGCGTCGCACGTCTTCGAACGGACGATTGCTCGTCACGCGAATGAAGAACTGTTCGCCGCTCCCCTTCCACGCGTAGTGCAGCGTGTCGCGCCACCATTTCAGCGGACTCGCGCGCCGGTTGAACCCCGTGCCGTAGTCATAGGGCTGTCCGTCGACGAGGTGCCAATAGACCACCTGCGTGGGCGCCGATGAACCCGGCGGCACAAACGTCCGCCAGTAGCCCGGTTTCAACGGTCCTTCCGGCGCCTCCCAGGTTTCAGGGAAGCGCAGGTCCGTGCACGTCCAGCCATTCTCCGACCAGCAGCGATCCGGCGTGTGAGACGCCACCTTCTCCATCGGCATGCGGCCCGCCGACCAATACGCGATATAGACCGCGAACTCCGTCGCGCCGCGGCTGTAGGTGCGGAAAACATGATCGTCGAAGTTCAGCGTCTTCTCGACGGCCGAGCGCACGGATTCGTTCGGCCCGAGCGAGGCCTCGCGCACGGTCCAGCCGTCGAGCACCGCGGGGATTTTCTCCGCCAACCCGATCGGCCGCGCCGGACTGTTCACATCGCCGAGCTTCACATTGCGCAGCGGGATCGCCTGCAGCGCGATGCCCGCGAGCAAGACCACGCCCAGCACGATCAAAAGCGTCCTACCGTTTCTCATGACTCTGCACCGACCCGAGCCCGCGAGCGGACCGGGCCACTCCATTGTGCGGACCGACTCGCGCCTGCATCCGTCCCGGTTCGCGCCAGGGTCCGCTCCGCGTCACGGCACATGGCGGACCGACTCGCGCCACACTGCGCACCGGGTCGCGCCAGGGTGCGGACCGGGTCGCGACGATGTCCGGCGCGACTCGGGACCGAGTGCGGATCAAATCGTGCCGGCATCGACAAAGATCTCCTGCCCCGTGATCGAGGCGGCCGCATCGCTGAGCAGGTAGGCGATGGTCGCGGCGACGGACGCCGGCTGGGTCGGTTCCTTGAGCGAGGTGCGACGGTAGATGCGCTCCTTTTGCCCGGCGCTCAGCGACCCGCTCATCGCCGTTTCCATGAAGCCGGCCACGACGCAGTTGGAGCGAATCTTCCGCTCGCCCCATTCGCGTGCGGTGTTCTTCGAGAACGCCTCGATCGCGCCCTTGGTCGCGGCATACATCGCGAGGCCCTTGTAGCCGGTGTGCGCGCTGATCGATGACACATGCACGATCGAGCCGGCCGTGTGATGCAGCACCATGTTGCGCAGCACCCGACGCGTGAGGAGCATCGGCGTGAACACGTTCACCGCGAACATCTGCTCGAGTGGCGCGAGCTGCAGATTGGTCACGAGGTCATCATAGGCCTGCGCCGCGTTGTTCACGAAGCCGTGCAACGGCACCGACAGGGGGGCGAACGCGTCGAAGATCTGAGCGCACGCTGACTCCGGAGCCGCGAGATCCGCCGCGCAGAATTTCATGCGTCCGGGAAACTGCTGCTCGAGCGCGGCGACAGGTTCGCTCTTCGTGCGACTGACCCCGAGCACGGTATCACCCGCCGCCAGCAACACCTCTGCCACGGCCAGGCCCAATCCGCGCGAAACTCCCGTGACAAGAATCGTGCGACTCATGAGCGAAGCAGTTTGCCGGTGCGGCTGGATGGCAGGGCGGACACAAACGTGATCAGGCGCGGAACCTTAAGGGCGTGGAGACGCGCGGCGAGAAAATCCCGGATCGCGCGCTCGTCGGGTGCCTCCGAGCTGACGACCTCCGCGCAAAGGATCTGCCCCACGACAGAGTTTCTGCGCCCAAACACCCGGGCGGCGGTCACGCCGGGCACCTGCGCGAGATGTGCCTCGATCTCCTCGGGGTTCACTTTCTCGCCGCCGACGTTGATCCAGTCGCGCTCACGTCCGACGAAGCGAAAACGCCGGGGTTCAGCGGAGACGATTTCCACCTTGTCGCCGGTGTCATACCACTCCGGCGCCTTCGCCCCGCCTTGAAACTCACCCAGCAACGAGCGATGCAGACGCAGCGTCCCCTGCTCGATCGCGATCAGGTGCGCCAGTCCGGCCGGCGGCAGAAACGTGTCGCCATCGGAGGCGAAAAGCGTGCCGGCCTCGGTGGAGGCATAGAGATTCCTGATCCGCGCGGCGGGGAATACTTCGCGCAGCCGGGCATGCAACGCCGGCTCGCTCCCTTCGCCGCCGAGCGTGACCGCGCGCACCTGCGTGAGCGCTTCGCCTGGTTCCGCGTGCAGCAAACGATAAAACGTCGGCGTGGCCGAGAGATGAGTCACGCCGTGTTCGGCGATCCGCTGGCGCACCGTCGCCGGCGGCAAACCGAACAGGTCCACCATCGTGTTTCCGTTGAGGAACGCCTGTAGGAAAACCTGCACCCCCGCGATGTGCGTGGGATTGTAGCACAGCCCCCACACATCCTCCGCGTGCCGCGCACTCGTCCGCAGAAAACGCGTGAGGCCGCTGAGTCGATGTGCCACGCGTTTCGGCAATCCCGTCGAACCGGACGTCAGCAACTCCAGTTCGAAAGCTTCGCCCGCCCGGCAGCGCGTGATCAGGGCATCCACGTCCTCGATCGGAATCGGCGCGAGCGTCTCGACCGCCGCCTCCGCGTCGAGTCCGAGTTGCGCGAGTTCGCCTGCGGTCAGTTGCGGGTCGACCAGCAGGAGTCTTCGACCCCGCCAAAGC
Organism: Verrucomicrobiota bacterium; assembly: GCA_023410155.1. Lineage (GTDB taxonomy): Bacteria > Verrucomicrobiota > Verrucomicrobiia > Opitutales > Opitutaceae > Opitutus. The sequence continues at coordinate 14,802 of JAEYQF010000301.1, forward strand.
GCCAGCGCGACTTGATACAAAATCGCCGCGGCATTGCGCGCGCGGCAAACGCCGCGAAACGGCTGTGCCGCGGCGAGCCGCTGGACAAGCTCCGCATAGGCGAGGCTTTGCCCCATCGGGTCGACGATGAAGGGCCGCTGCTCTGTTCGAAGACTCATGTCACGCCCCCCGCTGCCGCTGCGGTTTGCGTATCCACTTTATCGATGCGGCGCCACGCCGCCGGTCGCCGCTGCGTCCGCTCAGGCGCACTTCCGGCGCTCGAGTTTCAACTGCACCTCGCCGACCGTGCGAACCGCAGAGTCGGCAAAAACGTCCACCCCGGTTTCCATTTCCAACACGACCGTAAACTCGGCGAGATCCATCGAATCCAGGGCAGCGTCCTCACGCAGGCGCGTCTCCGCCGTCACGTGGGCGAGCTCCGGAAGGTGTTTGTGATGGCGCACCCGATTGATGGCAGCGCGGATGATCTCTAGGCAGTCGGTCATGTGTGTCATGCCGGGTATGTCGGTTTTCCCGGTCATGACCAGACTTTGGTTCGCAAGCGGCTGTCTTCACGAATGTTTCACACGACCGGGAACTCCCACCGGGATATCGCGGCTATCGCATGCGGCGCGCCGGATTCCCCACGTAAAGCGCTTCGGCGGGTATGTCCCGGCCTGCAAACGCCGCCGCGCCAAGCGACGACCACGCCCCCATTTTCACCCGCGGAGCGAGCACAGCATTGGAGCCAAGGAAAGCTCCCTCGCCCAAGGAGCAGCCGCCCGAAACACGGGCTCCGGGACAAATCTGCGCAAAATCTTCAGTCACGCTGTGGTGCCCGATGCTCGCGTGAACATTCACGAGCACATGCCGGCCGATCTTCGCCTCGGGACCGAGATACGCGCGCGATGCTACAAACGTGCCTTCACCGATCACGACATCCGGCGACACGGTGGCTTGCGGCGACACGAGCGTAATCGGCGCGAATCCAGCGGCCTCCATTCTCTCGGCCACGGCTTTGCGCGCATCGTTGCGTCCGATCGCGCAATGAAACGACACCGGCTGCCCGCGACGTTGCGCAATGAAGTCGTCGACGCTGCCCAACACCGACCAGCGCCCAACATTTTGCCCGGCGAAGTCGGGTGCATCGTCCAAAATCCCGATCACGTTGAGAAGTGCCCGGCCGGCCTGTGCGATCTCCACCGCAATCCACGCCGCTTCGAGTCCCTGCCCCCCAGCGCCAATGATCACAAGATCAATAGAATCAGTTTTCATGGATGAATGTGTTGGCTCACAGCTTTCGCTTCTCGGCCCGCAGCTCTGGCGCAGC
>JAEYQF010000145.1 GCA_023410155.1 Verrucomicrobiota bacterium
GGGTATGAAGCGAACCTGGCGGAAAAATCAGGCGGCAATCGGAGCGACAGCCGCGGCTTGGCGGCGCTGGCGGGTGCGAGCCACAACCAAACCGGCGACCAGAACCGCGCCGGCGATCGAGGCGATGGTCGAAGCTTCGGGGACCGGAACGAGCTGCTGGTTGCCCGGGACGACGGAGATGGCGGCAAACACGTAATCGTTGGGCAGAAGATAAGAGAGCGGCCCCAAGTTCGTGTTGTGGACAAAGCCGTTTGTAAACGTGCTCGCGGTGTTGTCGCCCAGCGCGAGATTGGTGTCGCCGCTCACGTAGGTGAGCATGAACCCGTAGGTCTTGGAGGCGTCGGTCAGGTAGCCGAATTCATTGTGCACCAGCTGGGAAATCACAGACGTGAAGTCGAACGTAACGCTCGCGTTGCGATACGTCCCGTTGTTCACCTGTTGCTGTGTTTGAGGATCGATGTAACTCAGGGTATTGGTCCACGCAGCATCGGCTGATGCGGGAATGGTGATGGTGCCGAAGTCGACTGTGGTGTTGGTGACAAACCCCCCATTGCCATTCCACTCGCCAAATTTGGCATTCAAGAGGGTGTCGGATTGGGTAGAGTTGGAGTTCGCAGAGCCCGTGAAGAAGTTATAGGTGAGACTCGTCACGGCCGAAACGTTGGTGAAAACCTGCGTCTTGGAAGATGAATCCAAGAAGGTCGTGGTGCTGCCACCATACCCCGACTGCGTTTGGTAGGTGACGATCTGAGACTTCGCAGAGAGGACAAACGCGAAACAAGTCGCGGCGAGGAGCGAAAATAGACTGGAAGTTTTCATACCCGGGTAAAACCCCTAGATCATCTAGGGTGTTTGGCAACCAGAAAGATGCTCCGGCCTACCGGGAACGTAAAAAACTTATAGACCAGCCTCGGTCCTAACAATGTCGCGAATAGTGGCTGACAGTGCGGCAGCGCTGTCTCCGTCGTCGCCGACTGCTGTGATGCTGACCGTGAGGAGTTGAGCAGGCTGGTGTTTCCGTGCGGAGCGCACTTCGCGCCAACGCGTCCTCCATGTATCGCGCCAGGAGGCCTCTTCTTCGGCGCGGATCAACGGCGCCCCTCGCGTGGGGTCCCAAATAGTAAATGCGACAATGAAATCTTCGCCGATCCGCCGGAAGCGATAGACGTGGAACCGAATCGTTCCAAGCGCCCATCGCACGTCCAGCGGGGGAAGCGCATCGATCAACTCGCAACCCGACATCGGCAGGCAGACGGTGGGGTTGTGCAGAAACGGGATGGATCGGGCGGCTTGCCCGCGGCGCCATTCCACGTAGTAAGCGGCGAGTGTCAGTTCGCCCTGGCGCCAAGAACCGGCGGCAAAGGCGTCCGGCCGGAGCATTTCGCGGGCTGCTGTGGAGAGTGGGGCCACTTGGTAGCTCGGCCCATCGGTCGGGAGTTGAGCCGTCCAGCGGGGCACAGATGCGGTGGCCTGTTGCCCCCGCCAATACCATACGTGCGAGCCGGTCTCCGCCAGCGCGACGCCGACCGTCACAACTGCAAACCAACGCAATGCGCCGGCAGAACTGCCGCGAACGTTCGATTGGTGCCGCTGCTTGGGGAGTCGATAGCCTGCCCACCGACAGGCCAGCCAAGCCGTAAGAGCAAGACTACCCAGCATCGCTGACCAGCCGGCGAGATCGTGCGCAGTATCGACCGCGTCCTGTCCGCCCGAACCGGCGGTAAACGACAGATACAGGACACGAGCCAAGTTTCCGGCTAGCGCCGCGACCGCGCCGACGGCCACCAGCTTCGCTCGACGCCCCCAATCAAAACGATACCACTCGCCGAAGAACAACGCGATCATCACGCACGCTTGAAGCGAACGGATGCCGCCGCACGCTTGGTCCACGCCGACCCAGCCGCTGGCGAGCCGCACGCTGGTGCCGGAGGCGAGTGCGGGTTGACCAGCGAGGTTGCTGATCTCGGCCGTGAGGGACGCCATCGCTTCACGCAGCGGCCCGATCATCGTGGTCTCAATACTGGCGGGCACAGGTAATGTGCTGACCGTTAGCAACAGCGGTCCCCCGATCCAGCGCACTCCTGGCTTGCCGGCCCACAGCCAAGCGGCTCCGAGCGCGCCTGCAGCCATCGCCGCTGTGTGCAGCGCGGTAAGGGCCGGCCAAAGCGGATAAGGTGTGAGCAGCAGCCGCAGCGGGATCTGCGCGAAGATCAGCGATACCGCAATCAGCCACCATCGACCGCTCAAGGTGGACAGTGAGACGGCAGCGGGCCGTTCATCCCAACGCTCCCACCAAAGGTAGAGCATCAACAGCGGAACCGCCCAACTGTGTCCCAAGTCTGGCGCGAGTTGCCACGTCACCGTCATCGGCGCGAGCCAGCACGCCGCATAACCGATCGCGCACCCCCAGAACGACCAAGTCGCGCGAGCCGGCCCGGGTTGGGCAACAGGCGTTGTCACGGCACGACACTTGCGCCGGATTTGTCGACCGCCGCGGTCTTTGATTTCTCCGGTTTGCGGAGCAGCTCCTCGCGTCCGCGGGTAAAGAGATAGTTCTCCTCGGGCAGGTAATTGACTCCTGCACCGAGGGAGACGGCGTGCTCCATCGGAGATCCTTGCTTTGCGGATCCGTAGATAAAAGCGAGGTAAGGCTGACGCGGTGGGTAGTCCCGCTCAGCTTCCTTCATCTGATCGACGATGGCGACGGCCTCGGCCGCGCGACCGGCTTGGGCGAGAGCGTAGGCGTAGCCGAGCGCATAGGTGGCGTTCGTCGGGTCCGACTGATGGAGGCGCATCATAGTGTCCTTTGCCGGGTTCCAGCTGGAGGTGGGATTTGTCAGTAGCGTGAGGAGCGCCCAATCGTGGTGATAGCGGGATACGGAGCCGTCGCTTTCACGCAGCTTGGCGACGACGTCGCGCATCGCGGCGGTGTCTTTCTTCTCACGATACGCATTAAACAGCGCTTGGTGAGCCCAGGTCTGGTCGGGGAAGCCGTTGGCGATCGCCCAAAGAGTGCGCTCCGACTCCTCCTGCCAGCGCCAGATGGCTGCGAGGTGCTGGAGCAGACGCAGGGTAAGCAGATTGCCGCTCGCCGAGGAGAGGGCGAGATCCCACGTCTCCCGGCGGAGGGCGGGCTTGCTCGGCGAATCAACCGTGTGCGCGGCGATCGCGAGGCGGATCGTCTCCTTGGGCGCCGCGCCCCATGCGCCGCTCAGTAGAAGGGCGGTCAGGCGGTCCCAGTCGCCCAGTTGCGCAGCGATTTCGCCTTCGAGAGCGTGCACGGACCGACTGCTCTGGAGAGCGATCGGCAACTCACTTCTCCAGCTGTCGGCCTCTGCAGCACGGTTCTGCACGAGTAGCCAACGAAGGAACTGGGCGGCGTCCGTTTCATTGCCTGCCGCCAGCGGTGCGACACGCGAAAAGACTGATTCGAAGGGCTCTCGATCTACCAACAGCTCGAAATTGGCGAGCTGGAGTTGGTCGTTGAACGTCGCGTCGGGTGCCTCGAGGATTCGAGCGAGGCGTCGCTTCGCCTCAGGGTAGTTTTTCTGTTGGAGCGCGTAGGCCGCGAACTCGCGGTTGATCTGCGGCGCGAGCCGCGGATCGGATTTTTCCAGCTCCTCAAGCTCTTTTTCTGCGGCAGCGCGTTCGGCCTCACTCGGATGTTTCAAACGCAGCAGCGCATGGGCATGCTGGAGATCTTTGTCGTCGGGGAAGCTGGTCCGGAGTTTGGTCAGCAGGTAGTCGGCGACGGGTTTGTCGTCTGTGGCGAGGGCGTAGGCGAGTGCGGCTTTGAGCGCGGGCGTCTGCGCGGCGACTTCGGCCGGTGTGTTGCTGAGAGCGTCTTTCGCGGCGTTGAAGTCACGAAAGCGCAGGCAACTCAGCACCAGCTTGGCGAGGTCGTCAGCAGAGTTCGGCTCGATCTGCACCACGGCCCGACGCAGGCGCATCGCCTGCGGTGCGCCCACGGATTCGAACATGTCGGCGGCCACGCGGATAGTGTCGGGGTTGCCCGGGACTGCTTTGAGTGCGACCTCCAGCGCGAGCTGGGCGTTGAGCGCATCCCGCTTCTCGATGAACTCCCGCGCCTGCGTCAGCGCGCGGTCCTGTTTCCACATGCGGTAACGGAGAAGAGCCGGCTCGCGTCCGAACCACACGCCGGCGCCGACCACGATGACGAGGCCCCCAACGATAAACTTGAGGGACCGCGAGCGCCGGCCCGAAGAGCGCGACTGGAGAAGTTGCATGGTTGAAGCAGGAACGGACGTTGATCTCCGCCGCCGCGGCGGATCGTGCTGGTGCCACTAGTGTGAAACACCCAGCCGTCAGAGCGTCGAGGCAGAATCCGACGCGCTCGCCTAACTCGCGCGGACAGAGCGGTTTTTCTCGAGCGTCACGATCACCACCGCACCGACGATCACGACCGCCGCCACGACGGTCCGCGGTCCCACCGGCTCATCGAGCAGCAGCCAGCCGAGAAAGACCGCCACGATCGGATTCACAAATGCATACGTCGAGACGCGCGCCGGCGTGCTGTGCTTCATCAACCACACGAAGGTCGAGAATCCCACCAGCGAGCCAAACGTCACCAGATACCAAAACGCCACCCACGATCGCCCCGAAACCGCCGCCGTCTCCCACGCTGCCCAGTCCCCATGCGCGAGCGCGACCACGCTCAGCGCCACGCTGCCGGTCAACATCTGCAAGGCCGACGCCATGAACGGATCCGTCCCGCGCTGCGAATGCCGCGAGTAGATCGAGCCAAACGCCCAGAACACGCACGCCGCCAACACCGCCGCGACGCCCACCGGATCAAGTGCGCCCTCGGTTCCGTTTTCCCACGGCGCCGCGAGCCACGCCACGCCGCCAAACCCGAGCAGCAGGGCGCCCAACGTGATCCACGTCGGTCGCGTTCCCCGAGGCCAGGCCCATTCGGTCAGCACGAACAGTAGCGGCTGGATGCCGATGAGCAGCGCCGTAATGCCGGAAGGGATACGCAGCTCCGCCCACGCGACCAGACCGTTGCCACCCAGCAGAAGGAACGTGCCTACGATGGCGTTCACGCTCCACTGCCGCGCTGTCGGCCATGCGGCGCCGCGCAGTTTCAAGAACGCGAACAATACCGCGCCCGCGATCGCGAACCGCACCGCTGCCATCGCGAACGGCGGCATCGTCTCCACCGCCACGCGGATGCCGAGATATGTGCTGCCCCAGATCACGTAGATCGCGGCAAACGCCAGCACGAAGGCCATCGTTGTAGGCCGTCCGCCTTCTGATTGTCCCGCGCCCGCCGTCGTGGGCGCCGGTGAAGCATCTTTCCCGGCGCTCACGCGAGTTGTTGCTTCGCGAGTTCGCCGACCGCCTGCAGCGCGTTGGCCACGCGGTCGCTCCAGGGCATCCCGCAGTTCATCCGCAGGCAGCTCCGATAGCGGTCCTTCACGGAGAACAACGCTCCCGGCGCCACGCTGATCTTCTGCTTCACCGCCTCGCGGAACAACGCGATTGTATCCACTCCGGCAGGACACTCGATCCACAGGATGAATCCGCCCTGCGGCCGGCTCAGCCGTGTGCCCTCGGGGAAGTGTTTCAGCACCGCCTGCGAGAACAAATGCAGCTGGTTGAAATACGCGCGCCGGATCGAGCGCAGATGGTGGTCGTAACCGCCGTTGCGCAGGAAGTCCGACACCGTCTTTTGCAATATCACCGGCGTGCCGAGTGTATTCGTGAACTTGAGACGCCGCACCCGCTCCAGATAGCGGCCGGGCGCGCACCAGCCCACGCGCAGCGAGGGCGCGAGGGTCTTGCCGAACGACGAGCACAACAACACGCGTCCGTCCGTGTCCCACGCCTTCAGCGGCTTCGGCCGCTTTTCGCCGAAATGCAGGTCGCCGTAGATGTCGTCCTCGATCGCCGGCACGTCGTATTCGGCGAGCAGCTCGTAGAGCTTCGCCTTCTTCTCGTCCGGCATGCACGAGCCCAGTGGGTTCTGGTAACTCGGCATCACCATCACCGCCTTCACGGTGTTGTTCGCCAGGGCATCGCGGAGCGCATCGAGACACAGGCCCGTCCGCGGATCGGTCGGGATCTCGAGCGCGCGGAGATTCAGGCTCTGAATCGTTTCCAAGAATCCGAAATACGCGGGCGTCTCGATCGCGACCGTGTCGCCGGGCTTCGTCACGGCGCGGAGCGAGAGGTTGATCGCCTCCGCGCAGCCGATCGTGATCACGAGTTCGTCGTGAGCGAGTGGCGCGCCGCTTTGCAGGTAGCGCCGCGCGATCTCCCGCGTGAGCGGATCGTAGGCCCAGTTCATCGCGTAGCGGCCGAGCATCACCGGATCGTTGCGCGCCACCGAACCGATCAATCGCGCCATTTTTTTGTTGGGAAACAGCGACGCATCCGGGCAGGCCGCGCCAAACGGCACGAAGTCCGGCTCCATCGCCAGCGCCAGCATCTCCGCGGTGAGGTCGTTCACGCCCACGTAGCTCGGCTTCGCCATGGGCCGCGCCATGCGAGGCTCCAGAGCGAGCTCCGCCAGTCGCGGCCTCACGTAGAAACCCGACTGCGGCCGCGCCTCGAGCAGGCTGCGATTTTCCAACACCGTGTAGGCCTGGATCACCGTCGAGATGCTCACGTCACGCTGCATCGCCATTCGCCGCACCGACGGCAGCCGATGCCCCGGCCGAAGGGTGCCCTGCTCGATCAATTCCTGAATCTCGCGCGCGAGCTCCAGGTAGAGCGGCGCGTGTTCGGGAGGGACGATGGTCTGGATCATGGTGGGAAAGGAGAGGAGCACAGCGTAGCGCAACCGCTTCTGCGCAGGCAGGTGTAGCGGTCGGACTTTGGCACCAGCACAGTTTGAGTGACGCGTGCCTGTGATGGTGACAATTTAGAAACGCCTCCCGCGTGATTGACACGTTTGCCCGAACGCATCGCCTGCTCGCATGACCGACATCGATGCCGCTCGCTTCGACGAACTCGCGACTTCCGTGCTGCTCCGCTACGCCCGGCAAAACGACTGGGGCGACATTGATCCTGCCACGCTTCGCCCGGCGATCGTGGGCCTGCAAAACGCCATTCGCGGCATGGGCCTGCCGCCGCCCGGAGCCCGGGGCGAACTCGACGATTTTGTCTTCGATGCGATCCTGCGCGAAATCGAGTCCGCCGGCCCGCTCGAGGAACGCTGGGAGCATCCGGTCCGACAGCTCGCGAAAGCGTGTTTCTATCCGGAGCGCGGCGATTGTTGTGAGTCGTATTGCGAGACTGACAAACGCGGCCGCTGCAAACGCCAGTCGCTCGAGAAAGGCCGGGAGCGCATCAGCGGCGCGCATTGTGTGGACTGCCCGCACTGGACCGAATCCACCCCGGAGGAACACACCGCGTTGCTCGAGCAAGCCTGGCAGCCCGGTCCCGTGACGTTCGAAGAAGTCCGCGAGCTCTTCCTGCCCGAAGACTACCGCGCCCTCCGTCGCTTCATCCGCACCCTCGCCGCCGCCCGATGAAATACAAAGTAACCACGCCGGTCACTTTGTGACTGCGCTTCGATCCGGGCTCGGCCGCGGGTCAGTTCGGCGCCCGGGGCGACGCGATCCGCACCTCGTCCCGATTCGGTCCGCACCGTGGTGCGAGGCGGGACGGACCTTGGTGCGGCGTGAGCCGCACGTTGTCCCGACTCAGGCCGCACCTTGGCTCGACCCGGCTCGTTACGCGTAGCGCACGAGCGACTCACCGGTGAGGCGACACAGCTGCCATTCTTTCATGCGACGCGCGCCGAGCGACTCATAGAACTCGATCGCGGGCTGATTCCAGTCGAGCACGGTCCACTCCATGCGACCGCAGCCGCGCGCGTTGGCGAGTTTAGCCAGATGCAGAATCAGTCCCTTCCCAATGCCGCGTCCGCGGAATTCCGGCTTCACGAAGAGGTCTTCCAGATACAATCCGGGCTGCGCGAGAAAGGTGGAATAGTTCGTGAAGAAAATCGCGAACCCGGCCGGCGTATCGCCCTCGAATGCCAGCACGCACTCGGCGGCGCGGCCAGATCCGAACAGCGTGGAGCGCAACTTTTCCTCCGTCGCCGCGACCTCGTCGGACATTCTCTCGTAGTCGGCGAGCGCGCGGATAAAAGCGAGGACCAGCGGCACGTCGTCGAGGGTGGCAGCACGGATGGAAAAACTCATCGCGCTATCGCTTTCGCGTGAGAGCTGAAGTCAAGCGCGCGCGTGCTGGATGGGCTCGCGATCGGCAGCGCTGTGCGGGTCGATCCGCGTTCGGATCGCGGGCGCCGTGGGCGTGAAGTTGAGGAAACTCCCGGGCCTGGTGCGGGTCCACCCGCAGAGACATGAAGACAGATTCCAACTTCCGATGGTGCAAGGCGTTCGCGGCCGCGGTCGCGTTGAGCGTGGCCGGCTTTTCCTCCGGCTGTGTGGCGGTGGTGGCGGCGGGCGCGGGAGCCGGGGCCGTCGCCTACGTGCGTGGTCAACTGGAGACGACGCAGGCGCGCGACTTCGAAGCCACGGTCCGCGGCACCCAGCGCGCGATCGAGCAACTCGGCTTCGCGAAAGTGAGCGAGAAAAAGGACGCGCTCGTCGCGACGTTCGTGGCGCGCAACGCCGACGACAAAAAGATCGAGATCCGCCTCGAAAATCTCGGCAAGGATCTCACGAAGATCCGCATCCGCGTGGGCATCTTCGGCGACGAAGCGCTCTCGCTACGCATCCTCGAAAAGATCCGCGAGAACTCCTGATCATTCGGCAGCCCGGCAGGGCGGCTCTCCCTGCCGTCCGACGAGCGTCTCGATTCCCCGGGCAGACACGGACGCCTCGGAGAGGCGTCCCTCCTGGTCGTGAAGCGCGGATCGGCGGTGATGTCCGCCGTCACCACTTTCCGAATACGCGGAGCTACCTCTTTCCGTCGCACACCGCCGCGAGTTGCGCGTGTAAATCGGCGAGACTGATCTGGGAAAGTTCCGCCTCCATCTTCGCCCGGGCCCGCTGGAAGATGGCCTCGAGCACCGACTCGATTTCGGCGCCAATCGGGCACGCTTGGTTGGGGGAGAAGTGTTTCAGCCCGCGGTCCGGTTGCGGATTCATGGCGCGATACACTTCGAGCAGCGTCACCGCGGTCGGCTCGATCGCGAGCGAGAAGCCGCCGGCGGCGCCCTTCGTGGACTTGACGAGCTTCGCCCGTGTCAGGGCTGATAGCAGCCGCCGGATCACCACCGCGTGCGTGTCGACACTCTCGGCGATTTCCGCCGACGACACCGCCTCGCCACGCCGGAAAGCGAGGTAGGCGAGCACGTGCAGACTGACGGCAAAGCGAGAGTTGGCGGTCATGCGGAGCGGGGACCACGAACGTTACGTCGCCCTGGCTGTCAAGCGGGCGGCCGGCCCGATATCGTGATTGCAAACCAAGCCCATTCGGCGACCGTAGCGGCTCACTACGTTCTCATGTTAAAGAAAATCTTCGCGAAACTCCGCGATACCCTCGCGCCCTCACGCGAAAAGCCTGTCTCTCGTTCGGCCGGCAAAAACACCTCTTCGGCCAAGACCCAGCGCCAGGATTCCGGCTCTCCCCGCGGTGCCGCGCACGGCGGCAAACGCCAAGACAGCGGCAAACGTCACGACCAGCCGCGCGGCGAGCGTCAAGGTGGGCCGGCCGGTGGTCGTCGCGACGAACGCGGCAGCCACGGTTCTCACGGCGGCGGCGGTCAGCGCTCCGGTGGCGGTGGTGGTCGCCGCGATCGCAAGTTCGGCGAACGCACGGAGCGCCCGCGCAAGGACGACACTTACGAGCATCCGCGTTCCGCTCCGGTCAAACCGGCCGTGCCCGTCGATATCCCGAAAATGGATACGGCCTTCTCGGCGCTAGGTCTCTCCGACGCGCTCGCTTTCGCGGTCCAGGAGATGGGCTACGTCGAGCCCACTCCGATCCAGAAACAGGCCATCCCTGTCGTCCTTCGCGGCGGCGACGTGATCGGCTCCGCTCAAACCGGGACTGGCAAGACCGCCGCCTTCGCGTTGCCGATCATCCAGCGCCTCGGCGGCCACGGCGAGCTCCGCTGCCTCATCCTCGAGCCCACGCGCGAGCTCGCGCTGCAGGTCGAGGAGGCGTTTCAGAAATTTGCCAAGTTCACCGACCTCCGCGTCACGATCGTGTATGGAGGAGTTGGATACGGCAAACAGACCGACGACCTCCGCCGCGGCATGGACATCCTCGCCGCCACGCCGGGCCGCTTGCTCGACCATCTTGAGCAGGGCAACTGCTCGCTCGATAAGATCGACATCCTCGTGCTCGACGAGGTGGACCGCATGCGCGACATGGGCTTCCTGCCCGACGTCCGCCGCATCGTGCAAAAATGCGCGAAGAACCGGCAGACGCTGTTCTTCACCGCCACGCTCCCGCCGGAAATCGAACAACTCGCGAGCTGGGCTCTCCGCGATCCGGTGAAGGTCGAGATCGGCCGCCAGCGCTCGCCCGCCGAGACCGTGGCGCACGCGTTCTATCCGGTCGTCGCTTCGCAAAAATTCGAGCTCCTCCAGCTCTTGCTCGAGCGCACGGAGTTCAAGAGCGTGATCATCTTCTCGCGCACGCGCATGGGCGCTGACCGCATCGCCCACAAGTTGAAGACCAAGGGCCACACGGTCGGTGTGCTTCACTCCGATCGTAGCCAGCGCGAACGCGTCGAAGCGCTCGAGGGTTTCAAGACCGGCAAGTTCGAGGTGCTCGTCGCGACCGACATCGCGGCCCGTGGCCTCGACATTGCCGGCGTGTCGCACGTGATCAACTACGACGTGCCGGAGAATCCCGAGGACTACGTGCACCGCATCGGCCGCACCGGCCGAGCGCAGTCCACCGGCGACGCTTTCACGCTCGTGACCGAGGAAGATGTCCGCGACGCTCGCTCCATCGAGCGCTACATGGGCGTGACGGTGGAGCGCAAGAAAGTGGAAGATTTCCCTTACATCTACTCCGCGCTTTTCGACGAAAAAGCCATCGCGGAAGCTGCCGCACCGAAGCCCGTGAGCCGCCTCCATCGCGGCGCGCGCCGGGAAGCAGTCTGGTGTGCAGGGCCGGGTCACCCGGTCCTGGGATCCCGAGAGAGAACCGCCAG
>JAEYQF010000054.1 GCA_023410155.1 Verrucomicrobiota bacterium
CCCCGCCCGAGCACGGCCGCGCCCGAGAAGACGATGGAATTACTTCAGGCGCTCGGAAACGGCGTTCCAGATTTCCTTCGCGATGACATCCTGGTTCTTCGTGCCGTCGACCACGATGAAGCGGTCCGACATGCTCTTCGCGAGCACGAGGTAGCCGTCGCGAACCTTGTTATAGAAATCGATGTTCTCGCGCTCCATGCGGTCGGGCAGGTCGGAGGCGCGTTGTTTGAGGCGGGAGAGACTGACCTCGGTCGGCACGTCGATGACGATGGTGATATCGGGCATGACGTTGCCGACGGCGAAGCGATTGATCTCGTTGACAGGTCCGGCCCCCAGGCTGCGGCCGATGCCTTGATAGACGGTGGAGGAATCGAGGAACCGGTCGCTGAGCACCATCGCGCCGCGCATGAGGGCGGGGGCGATCACCTCGCGCACGAGCTGCGCGCGAGCGGCGGCGAAGAGCAGGAGCTCGGTCTCCGCGCACATCTCGTCACCCTTGGAATTGTGAACGATGATGTTGCGGATCTGCTCGCCGATCTCCGTGCCACCTGGTTCGCGCGTGGACACCACGTCACGGCCAGACTTGAGAATGCTGGCCGCGAGCAGCGCGATCTGGGTGGATTTGCCGCTGCCCTCCGAGCCTTCGAACGAGATGAGTTTTCCGGTCTTGTGGTTTTTCTTCAAGGGCATGGCGGTTTGAGTGGACGGTTAGTTCCAGTTGGAGAGGAAGGTTTCGAGATCAGTGTGGGAAGGACTCTGCGCCGTGCGGACATAGTGACCGCTGGTGCAGACACCGACCGCCAAACATGCTTCTGGTGACAGGCCAATCAGTTGCCCGGCGGTAAAGCCGGCGTTGAAGTGGTCGCCCGCGCCGGTGGTGATGAGTGGCTTGGCGGCTTACGGCCCGGGAACCCACCAGGGGCCGTCGCGGGTGGCGCAGGCGGCGGATTCCTTCGGGTGGATCACGACCGTGGTGAGATCGAGGTGCTTGCGAATCTTCTCGGCCATCGTGCGAAGGCCGGTCTCGCTCTCGGGCTCGGAGCCGTAACCAAGCGCCGGATACACCTGCTGCGCCTCCTTGAGATTGAGGCCGAGCGTGACGCGGCCGAACTGCTCGAACTTGGCGATGGTCTCGAGCGCGTAAACGAGATCGGAGGTGGAGCGTTTTTCCGGGTCGGCGAGGTCGAAGAAGAATACGCGGCCGGGCTTGGCGGGAATCTGCGGGAGGACGCGCGAGACGAGGTCGTTGAAGATCGCCGTCATGTTCGGGATCATCGTCCAGTTGACGAGGGCGACGAGGTCGGAGGCGGCGAGGGCCTGCTTCCACTCGTTGGCGCCCATGACCTCATCGATCTTCGCGGCGGTGATCTCGTCGAGACTCTTCATCTGGCCGAGCATGATCTTGCCGTCGTTGAACTCGGCGGCGGTGGTCGAAGCCGCCGCGCAGAGCGAGACGACGTTGGCGCGCTTGGCGAGGTCCTGAAACACGGGGTGGACGGTGGGCGAACCGAGGGCGCCGATGTAGGTGACCTGCGCGCCTTGGGCGAGGATGGCGTTGGCCATGATGGGACCGTTGCCGCCGAGTTTATCCATGCGCGGGAAGAGCTCGATGTTGGTGCTCTTGCCGGCCGCACCGAGAATGCGCTGACCGAACTCGGTGATCGTGGAGATGGGGGTGAAGTTCTCGCCCTGGCCGGCGCGCAGGCCGACCGGGGTGACGATCGTGTCGACAAATCCATCGAGACCGAGGATCGCCTGCTTGGAGGAAAGAGCACCGCGCCGGGCGCGAAGCTCTTGGAGGGTGCGGGTTTTGAAGTCCATGGTAACTTGCAAACGTCAGGGAAAATTCGCGCGCATCGCGCCGCAAACAGATTCGCATGCCCCGCATCGGGAAATTAATTTGAAGGTGCGAGGCAAACGCTCCAACAGTTCCCGCACCTTCATGCCTGCCGTGCTCCCCTTCGTTCCCGTCCTCGGTGCCGTCAATGTCATCACCGTTTTTCTCCAATCCGACGTCGTTGGCCAGGTCATCACCGTGGGTCTTTGTTTTTTCAGCCTGATCGCGTGGACGATCATGTTTGGAAAACACTTCGACCTGAAACGCCTCCGCCAGCTGAACCACGCGTTCGAGTCGCACTTGCGCGATCAGCGCACGTTGCTGGATTTGCCGGAGTCGTATCGGGAGCGCCGCTCGATCCCGTATGCGGACGTGTTTGCCGACGCGATCGAGAGCTACTGGCGCGCGGCGGCGATCGCGCGCGAGAAGGGCGACGACAACATGCGGGCGAAACTCGAGCACGCGGAGAACGCAATCCAGCGCGCGCTCGCCCGGCAGACGCTGCGCTACGAATCGAGCATGATTTTCCTCGCGTCGATCGTGACGGGAGCGCCGTTTCTCGGCCTGCTCGGCACCGTGTGGGGCGTGATGGAATCGTTCAGCGCGGTGTCGGTGCAACAAACCGCGAGCATCCAGACGCTCGCGCCTGGTGTCTCGGCGGCCTTGTTGACGACGATCGCGGGTCTCATCGTCGCGATCCCGTCGGTCTTCGGCTACAACTATCTCCTCGCGAGCACGCGCCGGCTCAACACCGAGCTGGAAAACTACGCGAGCGCGCTGGCGGATCGGTTGGAACTCGAAAGCAAATAACGCGATCGCACCGCCATGGCCCGCACCTTTCGACGTCGCGCACAGTCGCATCCGATCTCGGAGCTGAACGTCACCAACCTCATCGACGTGGCGTTCACGTTGCTGATCATCTTCATGATCGCGACGCCGCTGATCCAGCAGGAGCAGTCAATCCAGGTGAATCTGCCGACCGAATCGAAACGCCCGCAGGAAACCGCCGACAAGGACCTGACGTTTCAGACCATCTCGATCGACAAGCGCGGTCGCTACTATTTCGGCAACACACCGGTGGAGTTCACAGAACTGGGCCCCCGCCTCTCCGAACTTGCGCGGCGGTCGAAGCCACCCGTGATTCGCATCCGCGCCGACTTCTCGCTCCAGTATCAGCAGATCGTTCGCTTGATGGACGAGATCAAGAAACACGAGCTCACGAAAATCACGTTCGACACCCAGACGGTGGACTGAGCGGAAGCGCGCATGCAGGCGAATTCACCCGGAGCCTTCTTCCTCTCGGCCACCCTGCATGGTGCGGTCGCGATCACGGTGTTGCTGTTTACGTTCCTGTTTCGTGACCGGCCGAAAGAGCAGCCGAAAATCTTCGAGCTGGTCGCGGGCGAGGGCGACAACTACGCGGCCACGGAAGCCCCAGCGCTCGGCACACCCGCGGGCATCAACATGGCCGTGGTGCCGGTGATACCGGACATCAAGGTTGCTCCGCCGGAGCCGACTCTACCGGTGAAAGCAGCGCCGGAGCCGGTGATCGAGCGCGCCCCGGCGCCCAAGCCGCCGCCGGAGGAGAAAATTCGCGACTTCTCAAAGGACGTGGAGCGGATTTCGAAGAAGCGGCAGGCGAATCTCGAAAAGAAATACAAGAAGGAACGCGAAGCCGAGGAGCGTCGTGCGAAGAAGGAAGCCGAGCTGAAGGCCAAGCGGCTCACGAAGGAAGAGTTCGATCGGTTGAACAAAGCCAACAAATCCAGCTCAACTCCCACGAAGATTGCGAAGATCGACGGCGAAGGCATCGCGAAAGGTGTCGTAGGCGGCTCGACCAAGAACAAAACCGGCGGCGCGGGCGGCAAGGCGCTCACCCGGGAAGACGGTCCGGTGATGGATGCGTATTTTGCCTTCCTGAAACAGAAGCTCTACGAGGC
>JAEYQF010000079.1 GCA_023410155.1 Verrucomicrobiota bacterium
ACGGTGCGTCGCCCGATATCACCGCACGGCGCGAGGCGGAAGAGAGGGTGCAGGCGCTGTCCGGCCGGTTGGAGCAGCAAGCGAGACTGTTCGACACGGCGCTCTCTCATATCGCGGATTTCGTTTACATCCTCGATCCGGAGGGACGCTTCGTCTACGCGAACGAATCACTGCTCGGACTCCTGCAGCAACCAAGCGCCGACGTCATCGGTAGCAGCGTTCTGGATACACGATATCCCAAAGACTGGGCGATTCGCCTGCTGCGCCAACTTGGGCAGGTGGTGCAGGCGAAGCGGTCGATCGTCGACGAGGTGATGCTGCATCACGCCGACGGGCCCGATGAGCACTACGAGCATATTCTCAACCCGATCTTCGCCCCGGACGGCCGGGTCGAGGCGGTCGCTGGTTCCACCCGCAACATCACCGAGCGAAAGCGAACGGAGCGGCACGCGCAGTTTCTCAGCCATTTGGCGCAGCGTCTGGCGTTGATCGATGATCCGGCGGAAATCCTCCGGCTGTCGTGTCAGGCGCTGGCCCGTCAGCTGCGGGCCCATCGGTGCTACATGTGCGAGTGGGACGCAGATTTCGCGCGTGTGCTGGTGAGGGAAGACTGGCGCGGACCAGGTCTCTCGCGCTTGGCCGGCGTGCACGAGGTCAGCCGGTTCGGTGCGCCGGCGTGGTGGCGGACCGTGATCCGAGGCAGCGTGGCGGTCCCGGACGTGGAGAACCAACCTGAGCTGGCCGACGTGCAGGGCGCGTATCAGGAGTATCAGATCCGGTCTTTCGTGAGTGCGCGGTTCAAACGCGATGGGGCGAGCATCGTCTCGCTGGTGGCGACTTCGGCATCGTCGCGACAGTGGCGTCAGGACGAGGTGACGTTACTGGAGAACGTCGTGGCACGCGTGTGGCCGCTGGTGGAGCGCGCCGTGGGTCTGAGGCATGCGAACTTTCTGAGTCGCCTCGGACAGCGGATCTCGCTGCTGGTGGAGCCGGAGGAGATCGTGCGAACGACGATTGAGGCTGTGGGCCGCCATCTTTCGGTGCAGCGCTGCTACTACTTCGAAAGCTCGACGGAAAGCGGACAAATCGCGATCACGGCTGACTGGCACCGCCCCGGGGTTGTGTCCTTGGAAGCGGAGTATGCCCGATCGGATTTCGGCTCCGACGGATGGTGGCAGGAGGTAGCATCCGGACGGATGTGCGTGGAGGATGTGACCAGGGATGCGCGGCTCAATGTGCCCCAGTTTGCGCAGTGGAGTATCCGGTCGGTGGCAACGGTGCCCTTCATCCGTGCCGGAGTTTGGGTGGCCGGCTTGGCCGTCGCCGCAGACGAGCCCCGGCGCTGGGAGGAAAGCGAGATGGAGCTGCTTGAAAACGTCATCGCGCGCGTCTGGCCGATGATCGAGCGCGCGCGTGTGATCGTCGAATCACGGCAGCACGCCGAGCGTCTGCGGCTCGCGCTCGCGACCGCGGATTTGGGGGACTTCCGCCTCGATCTGAAGCGCGGGGTGGCAACGTTTTCACCGCGTGCAGCGGCCATCTTCGGGGTGTCACCGAACGGCCCGGTGCCGCTCGAAGAACTGCGTAGACGTGTTGTCGAAGAGGACCGCGCGCGAGAGATGGAGGCGGCCGAGCAGGCGATCGCGTCGCGCTCGGATTACGACACGGAGTATCGCTTCGTCCGCCCGGACGGAGAAACTCGCTGGATCGCTGCGAAGGGCCGCGGGACTTACACTGCGCAAGGCGAACCGGATGGCGTGATCGGCGTGGTGCAGGACATCACGGCGCGGAAGCGGAACGAAGTAGAGCTCGAAACTGCGCGAGACCGCGCCGTTGCCGCCTCGCGCGCGAAAGACGCTTTCCTGGCGGCTCTGTCTCATGAGCTTCGCACGCCGCTGAATCCGGTGTTGTTGCTCGCCAGCGACGCGGAGGCCGACGAAAGCCTGCCGGTGTCCGTCCGTGAGCGATTCGCGATCGTGAGAAACAACATCGAGCTGGAAGCTCGGCTGATCGACGATCTGCTCGATCTGACTCGCATCAGTCGCGGCATGCTCGCGCTCGATATCCGCCCGCACGAGGTGAATGCGCTGTTGCGCAACGCCATCGAGACAGTGCAGGGCGAGTTGATCGAGAAGAGCCTTCGCCTCGACGTGCAGGTGGAGCCGGACGAGATGGTGGTCCTCGCCGACGCCGTGCGGCTCCAGCAGGTCTTCTGGAACGTGCTGAAAAACGCGGTGAAGTTTACCGCCGATTGTGGGCGGATCGAAGTGCGTGCGTGCACCGTGCCGGCACGGCGACGGGTGCGGATCGAAATCAGCGACAATGGCATCGGCATGACGCCGCACGAGCTGTCACGCGCCTTCGATGCGTTCTCGCAGGGCGATCATGCGACGTCGGGCGCGAGCCATCGGTTCGGCGGAGTGGGGCTCGGCCTCTCGATTTCACGGATGCTGGTGGAACAACACGGCGGCACCATCAGCGCGCGCAGTGAAGGCCGTGGCCATGGCTCGACCTTCGTGGTGGAGCTGCCTCTGGCGAATGGAGTGCGACTGCCGGTCGAGACGACGTCAGCCGACGCGAAGATCGCACGCCCGGCCGAAGCACAGGTCGAGCGCGGGCGAGTGCTGCTGGTCGAAGATCACGCAGCTACGCGGTCGGCCCTGGCGGCGCTCTTGCGGCGCCGGCGCTTCAATGTGATCACGGCCGCCTCAGCAGCGGAAGCGCGTGCTCTGGCGGAACGCGGCGAGATGCGACTGATCATCTCCGACATCGGTCTGCCTGATGCGAGCGGCTATGATTTGATGAAGGAAGTCCGCGAGCGTTTCGGGCTGCGCGGGATCGCGCTCACCGGATATGGCACGGAGGAAGACGTGCAACGGAGCCGCGACGCGGGCTTCGCGGCGCACCTCACGAAGCCGGTGACCGTGCAGGCACTCGACCGTGCACTGGCCACGGTCGAGAACGAAGCCGGGGAAACTCAGTAACCTTGCTGTTGGAGCGCGCGACTGAGCTCGCGCATGAAACCTTGGGCGTCGCTCGCGCTCGGTCGATATCCGGGCTGGCTGACCTCGGTGAAGCCTGGCCGGCCGTATTGGTCGACGATCCACTTGCCCGTGACGCCATCGCTGAAGGTGACCGTGCCGCTCGCGACAGCGCCGGGGATCAGGGTGACCTTGTCGACCGTCACGCGCACCGTGTCCGCGCCGCCTGGCGGCAATGGGTCTTCTTCGACGAACTCTTCCTCGGTGGCCGGCTCGGCGTCCGCGGTGTCGCCGAACCCGAGCTTCTCCTTTGCCTTTTCAAGCAGGCTCTTCTTGTCGCTGTTGGCCGGTTCGGGTTTCGGTGCGGCGGCCTTGGAGACGTCCGAGGTGTCCACCTTGGGCGCAGGATCCTTCAACGTGAGGTCGAGATCATCCACCAGGAATCGAACATCGCGGTAGGTGAGGGAAAGCTGGAACTGTTCGGAGAGTTTCTTCTGGACCGCCGACAGGTTGTCGCCTGCTGCGATCCAGGAGACCACGGCCGATTTTTGGTCAGGAGTGAGATTCATTGCGGAGTGAACAAGCTAACCGCCTCTGGAGCTGAGTCTAGAGTAAGAAACAAAAAGCCAGCCGAAGAAGGCTGGCTTTGAGCAGAGCTGAGCGAAGGGGTGAACCTTACTTCGAAAGCTGTGCCTTGAGGAACTCGACACTGCCCTTGGTCGAAGAATCCTGCTCCATCATGTTATCCACGGCTTTGCAGGCGTGAATGACGGTGCCGTGATCGCGTCCGCCGAACGCGTCGCCGATTTCCTGCAGCGAGTGCTTCGTCAGCGTGCGGGAGAGATACATCGCGATCTGCCGGGGAATGGCGATATTGTTGGGCCGGCGCTTGCTGGTCATATCGCTGTGACGGATCTGGAAGTGATCGGCCACGCGCTTCTGGATCGTCTCGATTGTGAGGATATTCTGCGCCTGCTCCATCAGCACGTCCTGGAGGAGCATCTCCGTGGTCGGCAAATCCAGGGGCCGATTGGTGAGAGCAGAGTAACTCGCTACCTTGATCAGCGCGCCTTCGAGGCGACGGATGTTCTTCGAGATATTTTGAGCGATGAACGTCAGGATCGCGGGTGGGATGTCGGTCTTCAACCCGGCCGCTTTGGTCCGCAGGATGGCGAGGCGCGTCTCGAAGTCCGGCGCCTGGATGTCGGCGGGCAGGCCCCACTCGAAACGGGAGACCAGGCGCGATTCGAGCTTCTGGATTTCCGAGGCGCGGCGATCGCTGGAAAGCACGATCTGCTTACCCGACTCGAAGAGGTCGTTGAAGGTGTGGAAAAATTCTTCCTGGATGCGCTCCTTGCCGGCGAGGAATTGCACGTCGTCCAGCAGGAGCACGTCGGCGTGACGGTAGCGCTGACGAAACTTGGTGAGGCTGTTTTCCTGCAGCGCCTGGATGAACTCGTTGGTGAACTTCTCGGTGGAGAGGTAAGCGACGCGCGCGTCCGGATTGTTACGCAGGATCGCGTGACCGATCGCGTGCATCAGGTGCGTCTTGCCGAGACCGGTGTCGCCGTAGAGGAACAGCGGGTTATAGGCTTGCGCCGGAGCCTGGGCCACGGCCAGCGCAGCGGCGTGCGCCATCTGGTTGTTGGACCCGACGACAAACGTCTCGAAGGTGTTTCGCGCGTTGAGCGTGCCGGCCGCCGGGCCACGATCGTCGTAGCGGGTGGTGCGCCGCGGGATCTGCTTGTGCCGGGGGGCGGGTTCACCGACGGACCGGGACATCGACGGACTGGCGGTGACGGAACGCTGTGCGTCGGTCTTCTTCAGGGTGACGGTCACCATGCGCCCGGCGGTGAGCCGCAGTCGCTGGGTGATGAGATCGAGGTAGTTGTCGTGAATCCAGATAGCCGCGAAATCGTTGGGCACGCCGAGGGTCAACGTCTCCTCCGTGGCTTCGAGGCATGTCATGGGCTCAAACCACATCTGAAATACGTCTTCAGGAAACAGTTCCTTGAAGTCGCATTTGACGGTTTCCCAGAGGCTGGGAGCGAGGGTCACAGAGGGCATGGGCAGACGAAAGGGCGGGATTATTCACATTGGGGCGCCGGAAGAACTTTTCACACGTCGGAAGCACGCAAAAGGCCGGGCGATCGTCTGGAAAATTGGTGAGGCAGCCTGGGGTAAAAAGGGGCGAAAGAGCGGTCTTGTGTAAGATATTGTAGGGCTGCGTTTAGCGTAGACGGAATGCATCGCTCGGAAACGTAAGCGCGAAGGACGTGGGAAAGAACAGCCGGACGGGACCAAAAGTTCTGGCAGGGCGCGGAGTAACTGAGAACGGAAAAGTCATTTCAAGGCCAACTTTCCGACAAGTTATTCACATGCGCCGAGAGGATAACTTTTCCGCTTTTTTTGTTGCCAAATTTCGTGCGGGCAAGGGGCCGTTCCCATCGGGAACCGGAGCGCTGTAGTGTGGTCTGCATTACCAGCACGCCTGTGCACTCGTGGTGCCAAACAGGTGACGGACGCGTGACGAGGGTGCGTCGGTGTCTCGACTATTTGGATACAGCAACGCCCGCCGGATCGGGATCCACCCACTTGCCGTGTTCTCGGATGAGCGCGATCAGCCGGGCGTCCGCCTCCACCTGGGGGATGTTGTATTGGACGCACTGCTTGCCCACGTAGAGGTTGATCTTCCCTGGAGCACCCCCGACATAGCCGAAGTCAGCATCCGCCATTTCGCCGGGGCCGTTCACGATGCAGCCCATGATCGCGATCTTCACGCCCTTCAGGTGACCCGTTTGCGCGCGGTTTCGTTGGGTGGTTGTTTGCAGATCGAAGAGCGTTCGTCCGCAGCTCGGGCAGGCGACGAACTCCGTCTTCGAGATGCGCGCTCCGGCGCCCTGCAGGACGTTGTAGCACAGGCGCGTGGCGCGGACCGGGTCCGCTTCCGTCTCGATGCTGATGAGGTCGCCGAAGCCGTCGCATAACAGGGCGCCCGAGAGGAATGATGCTTCGATCAATTTCGAGAGGAAGCTGTTGTCACCCAGCACGGCAGCGGACGCGGTATTGCGGATCCAGATGGGCGCGTTCACCGCGTGCGCACGGAGGATCTCCCCAATCTGACGGTAAGCGCCGACGCGATGACCAAACGGTGCCCGGGGGTCGGCAGCTGCCCCGAAGGCCACGATGACGGCCGCGTCCTTGTGCTCCCGCAGGAGCGGTGCGTGGATCGCCAGGGCGGCCGGATCGGCGTCGATGGCGAGCGCCAAGCCCTGCTCCTGCACGAACGCCAAGAATCCCCGCAGGCTCGGCGCGTCCTCGCGGGCAAACTGCCGCACCAAGATCGTGCCACGGGGCAGGATGCGAGCGTGTTTTTCCAGCGCGGGCAAGGTGATGGCCGAGTCCAGTTCGAGCACGTAGGTGGCGTCGGCAACCGGAGGTAGCGTCTCGAGCTCCGCGGCGCTTTTTACGGTCAACAGGATTCCTTCCGCCGGGGTGTCGCGCAGCTGCGGATGACGCGCCGGCGACTCGGCGCCTCCGAGTTGCTCCGGTGTGGCACGCACGATCACACGCGGCGGCTGCTCCGGTCCGACCCGCACGCGGTCCGACAGGGAGATCGTCGCGGGCTCGCGGCGAACGAAGCGATAAGGATCAATCCCATCGGTCGCGGGGACGCCGGATTCAGCGGGAGCGCTGCCTTCCGGCCGACCCCAAAGGCTCATCGTTTTTTCCGCGATGGCACGGGCGACCGGAACTTCATAGACGCTATCCTCGGTAAGCGACACCCGGATGGTGTCGCCCAAGCCGTCGAGCAGCAGGGAGCCGATACCGATCGAGCTCTTGATCCGCCCATCCTCACCGTCGCCCGCTTCGGTGACGCCCAAGTGCAGCGGATAATGCATGTTCTCTTGCTGCATGCGCTCCACGAGCAGGCGATACGCTTGGATCATCACCTTGGGGTTCGAGGCTTTCATCGACAGGATTAGCTGCCGATACGAGTGAGACTCCGCGATGCGGAGAAACTCGAGTGCGCTCTCGACCATCCCGAGCGGCGTGTCGCCGTAGCGATTCATGATGCGGTCGCTGAGCGAACCGTGA
Source organism: Verrucomicrobiota bacterium (assembly GCA_023410155.1). Classification (GTDB taxonomy): domain Bacteria; phylum Verrucomicrobiota; class Verrucomicrobiia; order Opitutales; family Opitutaceae; genus Opitutus. The sequence continues at coordinate 7,080 of JAEYQF010000079.1, forward strand.
TTCGTGCCGATTCGCAGGGCGCGACCGAGCTCCTTGGCGCGTTTCACCAAGGGGGAAAACGCGTCGTGCAGTCGCTGCAACTCGGACTCGTAGTCGGCGTCCGAATACTCCCGCACGGCGAATTTCTTCTTGTCGGCATAATTGCCCGGGTTCACCCGCACTTTTTCCACGTGCTCCACCGCCTCCATCGCGGCCTGCGGGAGGAAATGGATGTCGGCGACGAGCGGCACATGCCCGAAGCCGGCCGCGGTGAACTGATCGCGGATCTCTCTCAGGCAACGGGCCGCCGGCACGTTTGGCGCGGTGATGCGCACGATCTCGCACCCGACTTCCGCGAGCGCGATCGATTGCCGCACCGTCGCCGCGACGTCCTGTGTGTCGCTTGTAGTCATGGACTGGATACGGATCGGGTTGTCCCCGCCGACTCCGACGGAGCCCACCTTCACCCCCCGGGGGCGGCGCCGCACCGTGCGAAAACGCGAAACGCAATACGACATGGAGAAATTCGTTCGGCGGCCCGATTCGCTGCGTGCCGGGAATCAGCGCGCCTCCGCGGGTTGCTTGGCGGGAGCTTCGGCGCGCACGGCCTCGCGGTCGCGAATCCAGCGCCGCACGTCGAAGGAGGTCACATAGAGCACCATCGAGATCAGGAGCACGCCGAACGCGCTCTGGGCTGCGATGATGAAGTTCGCCGGCAAAGCCCGCCCGCGCAGTTTGCCGATCGTGGCGAAGAGCATCTGCCCGCCGTCCAGGATCGGCAGCGGCAGCAAATTGAAGACAGCCAGGTTCACGTTCACGAGGATGGCGAAGATTAGCGCCACGCGCAGTCCGGCCTCTGCCGCACTGTGGAAAATCCGCACGATGCCCACGGGGCCCGCCACTTTGGAGAGGCCCACGTCGGAGTGGGGGTTCACCAAGCTGACCAACGTGCGAAACGTCATCGCGATGTGCTCGCCGATCTGGGCGAAAGGCGAGGGGTGCACGAAGCGGAACCCCGTCGTGAGCGCCAGGCCGAAGTCCGCGGCCGCCGGATTGTTTTCCCGTGCGGGGATCGTGAGGTCCACGACGCCGCCGTCACGCTTCACCGTGGCGGGAATCGCGCGGTCGGCCGTGAGCTGAAGCTGTTCGACGTAGGTCGCCATGCTGAGCACGGGCACACCATCGAAACTCACCAGCTCGTCCCCGGAGCGAAAACCCGCCGCGTGCGCGACGGAGCCCTCCGCGACGCTCTGGGCGATCAACTCGAAACCGGCGGCGATTCCCACTTTGCGGTCGCGCTCCTCACCGACGAGGCGCGGATAGACGGTGAGCTCAAGCAATGCTCCCTCGCGCTCGACTTGGAACACCGCCTTGCGCCGGCCGTCGGCGGTTTTTCCGCTCCCGAGTCCGATCATGTAGAGGATGTCCTGCCAGTTATCCACGCGTGTGCCGTCGATCGCGCGAATCGTATCGCCGACCTGCAGGCCGGCTTCAGAGGCGGGGCTGGGGACTTTATCGCCGCCCGGCAGGTCGAGGGTCTTGGTCACGTAGCCGATCCGCGTTGTCGCGCTGGCGCTGCTCTCCGGCTGGCCGACGATCCAGATGATCGTCGCTAGCACGAATGCAAACAACACGTTGAACGCGGCGCCTGCCACAAACACCAGCATGCGGGTGCCGTAGCTGATGGTGGGCAGTTTCTCCGCTTCCACGGTGCTCTTCCCCTCGATCGCGCCGAGATCCGCGAGTTGTGGCAGCAGCACGTAGCCGCCGAGCGGAATCCATGCGATCCGGTATTCGACGCCGTCTTTGCCGCGCCACGACACGATCGGCGGACCGAAACCGATCGAGAAACGCTCCACGTGCACGCCCCGCCGGCGGGCCGCGAGGAAGTGCCCCAATTCGTGCACGAAGATCGAGCCGCCAAAGAAGAGGACGACGAGAAACGCCGACCAGACATTGGAGAACAGGGTGTGGAACAGGTCAGTGGCCATGCGGTTCAGGCAAAAAGTTTCAGCGCGTCAGCCGCCGTCCGGCGCGACTCGCGATCGGCAGTGAGAACTGCCTCGAGCGTGTCCGGTTCGAAATTCTTCATGTGCCCCAGAACGTGCTCGATCACCCGGGGAATCGCAAGAAACGGGAGCCCGCCGCTCAGAAACGCCTCCACCGCGATCTCGTTGGCCGCGTTGAACACCGCCGGCGCAACACCGCCCGCTTGCATCGTCTCTTTGGCGAGCCGAAGGCAGGGGAAACGCACTTCATCCACGGGGCGAAACTCCAACCCGAGCAGTTTCGTGAAATCGAGTGTCGCCTCCACACCCGGTGCGCGCACGGGGTGCAGCAGCGCGTGCTGGATTGGAAACGTCATGGAAGGCGGGCAAAGCTGCGCGAGCATCGCTCCGTCGGCGAACTCGACGAGGCAGTGCACGATACTCTGCGGATGGATCACCGCGGTGCACTGCTCGGGCCGAAGTTGAAACAGCCACTGCGCCTCGATCAGCTCCAAGCCCTTGTTCGCCAGCGTGGCGGAATCGACGGTGATCTTCGGACCCATCGACCAGTTAGGATGCTTCAACGCGTCCGCCGGCGTCACTTTCCTCAGCCGCTCCGCGGGCCAGTCGCGAAACGCGCCGCCGCTTGCCGTCAATACGATGCGTCGCACGCCTGCTTGCGGATGTCCTTCGAGACACTGGAAGACCGCATTGTGCTCGCTGTCCACCGGCAGCAGTTTGGCGCGATGTTTCCGGGCCTCGGCCATCACGAACTTGCCGGCGAGCACGAGGATTTCCTTGGAAGCAAGCGCGAGATCCTTCCCGGCGGCCAGCGCTGCGAGCGCCGGCTGCAGCCCCGTCGTGCCCACCACAGCCACCAGCACCGTGTCGGCGTCATCGAGCGAGGCGAGTTCGACCAGACCGCTCAAACCGCCATAAAGCTTCGTGCCAGCGGGAAACGCCCCCGTAGTCTTCGCCGCAGCAAACGCCCGCTCGTCAAAAACTCCGACGTGTTTCACGCCAAAGTCGCGGGCGATCTGCGCCAGCCGGGCATGATTGGCGCGCGCGGCGATCGCGACCAATTCCAGTTTGTCCGGATGCGCTGCGATCACGCGCAGCGTGTTTTCGCCGATCGAGCCGGTCGCGCCGAGCAGGACGATGCGTTTACGAGAGCTGGAAGACGTTGCGGCCACGAAAGCCCGCGACTATGCGAGACCGCCTGCGCCGTCCGCAAGCGCGCGGTTGTTTCCTTTGGCTCTCGGCTGGCTGGATCAGGGCGCGGACTCCGCTCCGCGCCCGAAGCGCTCCAGCC
>JAEYQF010000111.1 GCA_023410155.1 Verrucomicrobiota bacterium
GCGGAATAGTCGCTGTCGCTTGCTCCATTCCATCTGTTTCTACCACACGCACCGTCTCGGTGCTGGTCTTTCCATCCCGGATCGCCACGACTCGTCCGACGTGGCGCTGGATGGTTGGGTCGTGCGATACGATCAGAATGGTCGTATGGTAGGTCTGGTTGACAGACTTAAGCAGCTCGTAAATACTGCCCGCCGTGGCGGTGTCCAGCTCGCCGGTGGGCTCGTCTGCCAGCAACAGCGTTGGTTCGTTCGCTAGCGCTACCGCGATGGCCACGCGCTGCTGCTCCCCGCCGGAAAGCTGCGCCGGTCTGTGGTAGGCGCGTTCCGCCAACCCCACCATCTCCAGCAGTTCCTTTGCACGCGTCTTACGCTGGATGGCCGTTCGCTCCGTCAAACGCATCGGAAGCTCCACGTTCTCCAGCGCGCTTAAATAAGGCGTCAGGTTGCGGGTAGTTTGCTGCCAGATGAATCCCACTTGCATACATCGGTAGTGGTCTAGCTCTACCTCGCGCAGCTTGAGCAAATCTTGACCGGCAACCACTGCCTTGCCCGCTGAAGGCCGATCGAGACCGCCCAGCACATTGAGCAGCGTGGATTTCCCCGATCCAGATTCGCCGACAATGCCAACCATCTCCCCAGATTCCACGCTCAAATCCAGCCCTTGCAACGCGACCACATCCACGCCGGTCTGGGCGTAAATCTTGACCAGGTTCTCACATTGGATCATGCTCACTGCCCTACCACCCTCTGGCCTTCTTCCAACCCGGAGAGGAGCTCGACTCGCTCCGCTGACTGGACGCCCAGGGTCACGTTGACCCGGCGCTGCACGCCATTCGTTTCGACGAACACGAAGCTCTCGCCTTGGAACTGGCGCAACGCCGCTGGGGGCAGCCAGAGTACGTTCTCACGCTTGTCAATCGTGACCAGCACGGTTGCGGCATCCCCGAGCGCCAGCGGAGCAGAAACATCATCCAGGTGAAGATGCACGCTGGTATCCTGACCGGTGGCATTGGCGGTCGAGCTGGCTGCAAGTGGCAGGTTGGTGATGCGGGCCGTCCATTCTTTTCCCGCCTGGGAGGAGAGGCGCACGATGGCCACCTGGCCGATCCCCAAGCGGGCGAGGTCTTCGGGGGTAGGAATGGCGCGTATTTCCAGTCTCGCCGGGTCTGCCAGCGTCACGACTGCCTGGAACGCTTTGATCGAGCTGCCGGGCGCAATCCCCAAAGACAGCACCTTTCCGGCGAAAGGGGCGCGCAGCTCGACTGCGTCTTTGGCCTTTTTTGCTAACGTGAAACGCGCTTCAGCATCCGTCAGTGTCAGATTAGCCATTGCAAGTTCACTGGTGGGACTTTCGGTCTCCCAGCGCTGCACTTCGGCAGCCGCCTTGTCGTATGTAGCTTTAGCGAGTTCCAAAGCCACCTGGGTCTGATCGATTTCCGCCTGGGTGATCTTGCCTTCCGCCCAATTCAGGTTGATGGTCGCCAGATAGTGCGCCCGGCGCGCTTCGATCAAGGCATTCAACGCGTCCGCGCGTTCCAGATCGGTTTCCGGCCGGCTGGAAAGATCATCGTAGCGGTTCTGCGCGTCTTCCAGGTTCTGCTTTGTTATAGCAAAATCCGTGCGGAACTTCTCCAGCGTCAGGCTATCGGTGATGCGCGGGTACTTCAGCGCGTCCACCGCCGATTGGGCTTTCTCCAAGTCTTTGCGCGCCTTCTCCAGCGCCTGTCTGGCCTCGGCCAGCTTGACCGGTGCGTCGAGCGTTACTTGCTCGAGATTGCGCTGCGCCTGCACGTAAGCCAGTTCTGCCGCTGCTACGTCAGCCTGGTACTGCTCCGGTTCATCCAGCCGCGCCAGCACGTCGCCTACCTGCACCGGGTCGCCAACCTGCACGAGCACTTCCTTGACGATCCCATCTGATCGGAAGAACAAATCCTGCTGTTGGACGGGCGTGACACGCCCGGTGAGCTGCACCGTGCGGATGACCGTCCCCCGCTGCACGGTGTAAACTGGCTTTTCCACCATGACCGGCGTGGGAACGAGGGTGGGCGTGGCTTTTGCCCCGGCGTTGCTACAGGCCTGCAGTAGGAGCGAAAAGATAATCATTAAGATCCATGGTTTGATGCGGTGCATGCACACTTCTCCCTGGGTTACACGGTTTCGCCCATTTTGATAGCTTGATAGAGATTCATTCGGCGCAGCGAAGCGACGAGCAGCAAGCTCCCCACGCCAAATGCGCCGCCGAAGAGCAGCGCAATTTGTCCGATGGCTGGCCAGGCCACCTGGCTGACGTGCGGCAACGCATCTACGCCAGCTCCGCTCTGCACCGGCAGGTAGGGTACGTAAAGCATGACGGCGAATGCACCGAGCGCGGTGCCCAGGAGTAGGCTGGAACCTACCAGAAAAGCTAGTTCAGCGACCAATGCCCGACGCATCTGGAGCACATTCATGCCAATCGCGCGCAGCACGCCCAGTTGAATGGTGCGCTCGCGAAACGAAAAGAGCACGTAAAGCAGCACGCTGATGGTGGTCAGGCTGGTCGCTGCTAGAAATCCAACAGAAAGCATGCCCAGCACGCCCTGCCGCCCCGGCGCTTGCACCGCCTGCCGCCACTGCGCCCGCGCGTCCTGCACGGTAATGACCGCCACACCCATTTGGTTGATGCCATTGACGATTTCTTGGGTGTTGGCGTCTGGCGTAGTCCGCAGCCAGACGGCATAGGGTTGGATAGCTCCAGCGGCTTCGAAGACCCCATCCAGGTGGGTGACAAACAGCGCTCCGTCTCGCTCTGCAGACCAGGTGGGAAAGCGCGTAAAGACGCCCACAACCGTTCCGGAGAGATCGACCGGCTGGCCGTTCAGGTCGATGCGTAGGGTGACCGTATCGCCGGTGTGCAGGCTGAAACGTTCCCAGGTCCCCTGATCGACCAACACCGCGTCCGGACTGGCCGCCAGGCGGTTGAGCAGTCCGGTGAGCGGTTCTGCGGCAAAGTCATCGCGGAAGAAGGCCACCTGAGAAAAGTCGGCCCGGTCTATTCCGAATACCTGTCCACTGGCGCTCCGGCCGCTGCTGGATAGACTGGCGCTATACTGCCCAACTCTCGCCGCGGCTAAGATACCGGTCAACTGCAAGTGATCTTGCACGGGCAAGAAATTCCACACGCCGTTTACCCGAGCGGCAGCGTTTTGCGCACTGCCTCGCTGATCCGGGATAAATTCCCCACCTTCCGCCAGGTTGAGGTCCGCGCCAACCGTGTAATAGATGCTGTCCTGCGCCGTCCGGTCGAGTGAGGAGGCCTCCGAGGCGACAAAAACAGCCAATCCTACCGTGCATATGGACAGGAGCAGCACGCCCTGGTATGCGCCTCCGGAACGAGCGAACTGCCGCAAGACGTAGGGCAGGGTTACCCCCGGCAGGCGGGCGGATAGTGCCGCCAGTACGTTGAGGATATGAGGCAGCAGCCGTATTGTGAGCAAGCCGCACCCCAGTAAAAAGAGCGCTGGCAGGAGAAAGAGCAACGGATTCTGATAGGGATCTGTGT
>JAEYQF010000161.1 GCA_023410155.1 Verrucomicrobiota bacterium
CGATCGCGGCGTGGCGGTTGCCCTGGCGCTGCGCGATGACGGCGTGCGCCGGTTTGGCAGCGACCAACGGGCGGATATCGTGACGCATTCCGCGACCGATCTGGAGAAACAGCAGGGCGCGGCGAGCTGGGTGAATTACCCTCTGGGCGTCCTCGCTGCGCTGCCCGAGTTCTCCCTCGGCTCGCCGGCCGGATTTGATTACTATGCGACGTCGGATTTGCCGACTGGAGCAGGCCTGAGCAGCAGTGCGGCGATCGAGCTGGCGTCGGGTTTGGTGTTTTTCGCCGCGACGAAACAGCAGCCCTCTCGCGAAACGCTCGTCAAGGTGGGCCGCCATGCCGAGAACCACTTCGTTGGCGTGCCGTGCGGCATTCTCGATCAAGGTGTCTCTGGGTTCGGCCAGGAGGATGCGCTCGTGTTTATCGATTGCCGCGGCCCGCGGTTCGACACCGTGCCGCTGCCCGCGGGCGCGCATTTCTGGATCTTCAACACCCACACCAAGCATGCGCTCATCGACGGGCTCTACGCGGCGCGTCACCGGGAGTGCATGGAAGCAGCCGCCAAGCTGGGAGTGAAACTCCTCGCCGACCTCAAGCCCGAGGAGCTGGCGGCGCGCGTGGCGGAGCTGCCGGAGATCGCCGGAAAGCGCGCGCGACACATCGTCGATGAAATCGCGCGCGTGGACGCCGCAGTGGAGGGGCTCCGCCGGGGAGATCTCGCAGGCGTGGGTCAGCTTCTCACAGCTTCGCACCGCAGCTCGCAGCATCTTTTCGAGAACAGCACACCCGAGCTCGATTTTCTGGTCGATACGCTCGCAGCCACGCCACATGTGTTCGGCGCGCGCCTCACGGGCGGGGGCTTTGGTGGTGCCGTGATGGCGCTCACCGATGAGCGCTTTGGCTCCGCGCAAGCCGACCAGGTGGTGGCGGCCTATGCGAAACGATTCGGCGCCGCACCCGATGTGTTGCACACCCGCACGGGCCCCGGTGCCGCGCTTTTGAGCTGAGACGCGGCGTGCGGATTGCAGCGCGGGCGTGGATGCGTGCGCTAGAGCAGTTCGGCGATGTCCGCGAACCACGCGTCCACCCAGCGATGGGCCCACAAGAAGTAAACGGCCCCGGCAACCGCCAGCATCGGACCGAAGGGCACGTGCACACCGAAGCCGATGGGTGCATCCTCGCCTTCGGGCGTGGCCGATTTGGGCGCGACGGGCGCGGCCTTCCCGGTGAGTTTCTGCCAGAGCAAAGACAGGCCGATCCAGACCGTGCCCACGACCGCACCGCCGAAAAGCGCGAACACGCCGCCCTGCCAGCCGCAGAAGGCGCCGATCATGCCGACAAACTTCACGTCGCCAAACCCCATCGCCTCTTTCTTCAGCGCCACTTCGGCGAGCAGCGCGATCCAGAGGACCAGCGCCGACCCGATCAGTAATCCGGTCAACGCCGTCGCGCCGGAGCGAAATCCGTCGAGCAGATAAAGTCCGTCCGCCTGGTCGTGTTGTGACGGCACGAATACCGCCAGGATGCCTCCCGCGACCGCGCCGCCGATCGTGAACACGTCGGGGATGATGAAGTGATCGAGGTCAATGAACGTCGCCGCGACGAGCAGGCTCACAAAGAAACATCCCACGAGCGCTTTTGCCGGGGGAAACGCGAGCCAGCACGCGAGAAACAGCAGGCCCGTGAGCAGCTCGACGAACGGGTAGCGCACGGAGAACGCCGCGCCGCAGCAGCGGGCTCGCCCGCGCAGGATCAGCCAGCTCAGGACGGGGATGTTGTCGTGCCAACGGACCGGCTGGCCGCACTGGCAGTGCGAGCCCGGGGTAACCACCGACTTGCCCGCTGGCAGCCGGTAAATGACCACGTTGAGAAAACTGCCGATGCACGCGCCAAACAGAAACAGCACCGTCGGGAAAAACCACGGGAACGCCTCCGTGACCTCGGCGAGCGTCGCCATCATGCGGGGGAGAGTGCGTTCTGCGCCGCACGTTGCATTGCGGCCACGGGCGGCTGGGTTTCGCTCCAGATCGCCAGGGCCCGCGCGCCTTGATGCACGAGCATGGACAGGCCGTTGGCGTGATTCAGGCCGAGCAGCGCGGCTTCGCGCAGCAGCGCTGTTTGCGGCGGATTGTAAATCATGTCGTAGATGCCCACGGGCGATTCGAGCGTGTGGAGATCGAATGGCAGCGAGTCGTCGGGCTGCAGGCCGGCGCTGGTCGCATTGACGACGAGCAAACCCGCCGGCAGGTCGCCGGCACCTTCGCTCGTGAGCCGACCTTGCAAACGCGTCCGGTCGGAGAGTGGCGCCAGGTCGTGCAGCAGCGTCTGCAGATTGGCCGCCGTGCGATTCATGATGGTCAGCGAGGCGCAGCCCTGGCGGAGACATTGCACGGCTGCTCCCCGCGCCGCACCGCCCGCGCCGAGCAACAGGATATTGGCCCCGGATAGAGACACTCCGAGATCCTCGCGCACGCCCGCTTCCAATCCGTCGCCATCGGTGTTGAATCCCTCCCAGCCCTCCCGCGTCCATCGCAACGTGTTTACCGCTCCGGCGTGCGCGGCGGCTTCGTCGACTCGCACGACGTGGGGCAGCGCCAGCACCTTGTGGGGCACGGTGAGATTGAGTCCGAGGAAACGTCGCTCGTGCAACTTCGCGAGCGCAACCCCGAGCTGGTCGGGTGGGACATCGAAGCGATGGTAGCTCCAGTCGGAGAACCGCGGCTCGCGCTGCGCCATCTCGGCCAGCGCGGCGTTGTGCATCGCCGGACTGATCGAGTGCTTGATGGGATGCCCAAGCACGGCGAGGGCGACACCGGACGAGGTCCAAGCATCGAGGTCGCGCAAGCTGAGAACGCTGGAGGGATCAGTCTTCAAATCCGCGCGCCCATTCCGCCAGCGCGACGCGCCGGGTGCAAAATCGAAAAAACGAAATCTTCCCGCGCGGCGGAGCGATCTCTCAGCTGCTGTGGCGGGCGTAGGTGGCCTCGAACTCCTCGACGAAGCTGGCGAAGAGGCGCGCGCTCTCGGCGTCGTTTGCCGCGGCGAAATGGTTGGCGAGGTTGCGGCAGCAGCGGCAGAGCACCTCCCGCACGGGCGTCGGCATCAGATCGGCGGCCTTCGGCACGACGTGATG
>JAEYQF010000195.1 GCA_023410155.1 Verrucomicrobiota bacterium
GGTATGACTACTCTCGAGCACGCGACGAGATGTTCCAGGCAACTCACACCGAGTGGGCGCCATGGCAGATCGTGCGATCGGATGACAAGAAACGAGCCCGGCTGAATCTGATCAAGCACTTGCTCGGCTCGGTTCCCTACAAAGAGCTGCGCCGCGAAAAGATCGTCCTCCCCAAGCGACAGAAGGCTGGCGGATACGAGGAAGTCGAGCATCAAGCGGAAGTTGTTCCTGAACTTTATTGAGTCAAACTCGTGTCCAACGCACTCGATTCACACCTTGAGACGATTCAACAAACTCCCAGCGACCGAGACTTGCTCTTCGCGGCGGTGTGCCTGCAACTAGGGAGTATTGATCCCGACCAAATCGCCGCGATCCGCAACGAGCGATTGAATGGGAATTTGGCCGAACTATTTGTTGAACGTGGCTGGATTCAGCAGGCAGATCGACCGCACCTGGAGTATCTCGTCAGCCGCTTTCTACGAATGCACGGCGACAATGGTCAGGCAGCAATTTCGCAGATTTTGGCCAATGCGCGAAAATCAGTGACCGCACTGGAGACGGTTGCTCCCGACAGTACGATCGCCATTGCGCCAGCATCCTCGACCGATTTCGAGCTAATCGATGCGGAAATCGCCTCACCTGCAGTAGACCGTTACGCTTTCAAGAGCGTCCATGCGGTCGGCGGAATGGGACGAGTATGGTTGGCCGAGGATGGCCAGCTCAAGCGAGAAGTGGCTCTGAAAGAGCTTCGCCCCGATCAAGCGGGCAACGCGAAGACTGCTGCTCGGTTCATTCGGGAAGCGCTTCTCACAGCGCAACTTGAGCATCCGGGCGTTGTTCCCGTCTACGAATTGACCAGCCGAAGCGGAACGACGCAGCCTTTCTATGCGATGCGGTTCGTGCGAGGCGGAACGCTGTCGGAAGCGATCAATTCCTATCACGCTCAGCGTGCCGCGGGCCGGGCGGGCTCGCTTGAACTGGTTCGACTGCTCACAGCGTTCACGGCGGTCTGCAACACGATCGGCTATGCGCACTCGCGGGGAGTGATTCACAGAGATTTGAAGGGGGACAACGTCATCCTTGGAGACTTCGGTGAAGTGATTGTCCTGGATTGGGGAGTTGCGAAGCACGTCGATCACGATGACGAACAACTCGCCGGTCCGGCGGATTTGGATAACGTCCGCCCCGGTCTCACCCTGCAGGGCGAGATTATAGGCACTCCCGCTTACATGGCCCCGGAACAGGCCGAGGGACGGCTCAGTGATATCGACCAGCGTACGGATGTCTATGGTCTCGGCGCTATGCTCTACGAAATACTCACCGGCAAACCGCCGTTCGTGGGCGAGAGGACGATCGACGTGCTGCAGCAGGCAATGCGAGGCAGTCCCAAGCTGCCTCGGGAACATTGGCCCGCAGTACCGACAGGGCTGGAGGAAATCTGCGTCAAGGCGATGGCACGAAGTCCCGCGGGACGCTACGCCCGCGCGGATGAACTGGGTCAGGCGGTTGAGCAATGGCAGGACACCCAACGCCGGCGTGCCGAGGATGCACTTCGACGACAGACGGAAATTCTCAAGTCGATCCTGAATAGCATGAGCGAAGGAGTGGTCGTCTCCGACCAGGCGGGCGAAGTACTCCTGGTAAATGTGGCGGCCACGCGAATGCTGGGGCAGTCAAGCGGGTCGGTGTCTGCGGAATCGGGCGGTGCTCGGTACTACAAATCCGACGGAGTCACGCTGTTTGAGACGGATGAGCTTCCGTTGACTCGCGCAATGTTGGGCGACGATGTCGATGACGTGGAAATGATCATCCGTGCCGGAGCGAACTCAAAAGGGTTTTGGGCGAGCGCCAACGCACGCCCTTTGCGGGATGAAGCCGGCGCACTGCGCGGCGGAGTCGTCGTGTTCCGAGACATCACGGAGCGTAAGCAAGTCGAGAATGAACTGATTCGCAGTCGGGAACGCTTCGAACTAGCTGTGCGCGGCTCCCAAGATGGTCTATGGGACTGGGATCCGCAAACTGGCGAGATTTACTATTCGCCGCAGTGGAAGGCCATTCTCGGTTACGAAGACCACGAGATCGGCCAGCGGATTGAAGAATGGGAGCAGCGCATACATCCCGAGGATCGGGATCGCGTGATTGCGGCCAACCAGGCCCATATCGATGGCGTTACTTCGCACTATCACTGCGAGTATCGGCTTCGCCACAAGGATGGTTCCTACCGCTGGATCCTGGCTCGCGGCGTAGCTCTTCGTGACTCCAAGGGAACCGCCTACCGGATTGCTGGGTCACACGTGGACATCACGGATCGCAAGCGGGCCGAGGAAAATGAGCATCCGTTAACCAATCCTCAATAACGGTAGTGCGTCGCGGAGCACACCGGATTTTAACATGTGGCACTGAATAGGCTTTCCCCTAATTCCTTGGAGCATGGCGATGCGAGAACTTCATATCCTTGAATCACCCAAAGGCGAAGGCGATTTATTCTTTCGGCAACGAGATGGCGGTTTCGTCGCTTGTGTGTTCACGAGCGACCGCCTGGCAAGGGCATACGTTGAAGGAAGGGTGAAGGACCAAGAGTGGAAGGTTACTCGGCTTGAACCGATGGACGCCCACCTTTGGCTTGAGTTGTGGAAACGAGGCGGCCTCCGCGAGCTGGTAGTGAATCCGACTGCAGACTCCGACAGTTCGGATCAAGCGTCCGTATCCCTTGAAGAGTTCAATTTGCAGTTTTGGTCGTACGATACGTCGAAGCGTTGATGGCTTTCGTTTGAGCAAAGATCGGGTTCCGCCGCTAACTAAACTTTGCATGAGTGTTCGATGGGATCAGAAACGGTGCAGAATCCGAACGTGTGCCAGCACCGGTTAAGAACTTCGATCGTAGGGTTCTTGGACCTGCTGGGATTTTCGCAGGCCGTTATGTCATCAACGCCCGAGCGTTCACAGGAATTGCTCGACAAGATCTGTCACGCGATTCACGACTCCCGTTCTTACGTGCGGGAGGTTCTTGCTGACGACTTTCCATCGAGTCGCGATGATTGGTCGGTGAAATTCTTCAGTGACAATCTCGTGCTCGGTTACGCTTGCGACACACCAGCCCTTGATGC
>JAEYQF010000270.1 GCA_023410155.1 Verrucomicrobiota bacterium
CCGAAGAACCTCAGCATGGCGCTCGCCGCCGAGGCGGGGGAGTTGATGGAGCATTTCCTGTGGGCGACACCTGAAGCCTCGCTCGAGATCGCCCGGCGCGCGGACAAGCGCACCAAGATCGCCGAAGAACTCGCGGACGTCGTGATCTACGCCCTGGAGTTCGCCAACGTCACTGGGCTCGACGTCTCCGCAGCGATCGAGGCCAAGATGGCCGCCAACGCGAAGAAGTATCCGGTCGAGAAGGCCCGCGGCCGTTCCGAGAAATACACCGAGCTCTGACGCCACGGCAGGCGCCGCGCTGCCTGAGCGGCACGAGGTCCACCCGTTCGCCAGGCTGCTGACGCGGGGGCTAGAAAACGTCGCCCTTCCAGCCCCACATGCCTTTGCGCACGTCGATGAATTTCACGTAGACGCGATCGCACGGGATGCCGAGGTGGCCCTCGATCAATTTGCACAAAGCTTGGCTGAGTTCCTTCGTGGCCTTCGCCGCGAGGGAGATGCTCTTCAACTCGAGAAACGCGACCGGTTCGTCGCTGCCGGCAAAGAGCATCGGCGTATCCGGCTGGATCGCGATCATCACGAAGGTTTCCGGCTTGCCGAGTTCCTCCGCGACCAGGGTGGAGGCGCTCCGCAGGATCGTGCGCTCGGCTTTCTTGCTGAGCGGCAGGTTGGTCTGGATCTTCAGGTAGGGCATGACGCAAGCGGGGTTGAGGGTTGACGCTACCGTGGACCGAGGGGGCACTCTGGCGCAGGAAATTTCCGGTCGCAAATCCGCCACGCAGGAAAAGAGGCGCTCTTCACTGCTCTACTCCGCCGCGCGGTCACCACCGGCGACAATCGCCGGTTGACTCCGACCGACTCAAGCGCCCTTGGGGCGAAATGCCTTCATGACCGCCTCGTTCGTCTCGAGCCGCGGTCCGCCGATCAGATCGATGCAATACGGGATCGCGGGAAAAACTGCCTCCAGATTCTCACGAATCGCCTTGGGTCGGCCCGGAAGATTCACGATGAGCGTTCGACCGCGGATACCCGCGACCGCCCGCGAGAGAATCGCGGTCGGGACAAACTTCAGCGAGACCGCGCGCATCTGCTCGCCGAAACCAGGCAGGAGTTTTTCGCACACCGCGACTGTCGCTTCGGGTGTCACGTCGCGCGGTGCGGGACCGGTGCCGCCGGTGGTGACCACCAGGCAGCAACCCGCCGCATCCGCCATGCGCTTCAACTCCGCCTCAATCACCGGCCGTTCATCGGGGATCACCTTGTAGTCGGTCTCAAATGGTCCCGCGATCCACTCGCGCAGCAGGGCGAGACATGCCTGCCCCGGTTCGTCGGAATAGACGCCCGCGCTGGCCCGGTCCGAGATGTTGAGCACGCCGATGCGAATCATCAGGCCCGACTGAAACCAGTTCTCGCGGCGCTCCGCACGGTAAAAAACTCACCCATCGTTCCGCGCCGTTCCGCTCGTGGCGAAGTCTCGCAGCAACGTCTCCGGCTTCACTCCCTGCTCCCGCAGCGTGCGCAAACTGAGCGCGTCGTGTCGCTTCGCCAGCCGCACGCCGTGCTCGTCTCTCAGCAGCGGGCAGTGAAAGTAACGCGGCACCGCGTGCCCGAGCGCGCGCAGCAGCAGGATCTGTCGAAAGGTGCTCTTGATCAGGTCCGCTCCGCGCACGACCTCCGTGATCTCCATCAGGCCGTCGTCGACTGCGCATGCGAGTTGATAGCTGGGCAGGCCGTCTTTTCGCCACACGAGAAAGTCGCCGAAATCGCGGCCGGCCACCGCGCGTTGTTCGCCGCATTGTCTGTCTGCGAATCCGATTTCTTCTTCGTCCGGCACGCGGAAGCGCCAGTTGACGGCCGTCGGCTCCCACAAGTCCGGCAGCGGCGCGTCTTTCGCGGGACGAAACTGTCGCGGATAAACCGGTTCGTCGTCCGCCGCGCCCTCGTGTGGTGCTCCCACGGCTTCGAGCACATCGCGGCGCGAGTGCGTGCAGGGGAAGATCAGACGTGCCGCGTGCAGGCGTTCCAACGCTGCGCGATAAAGCGGCATGCGCTCACGTTGGTTATACGGCCCGACCGCTCCGCCCACGTCGGGCCCCTCGCTCCAGCGAAAGCCCAGCCAGCGCAAATCCTCCAGCATCCCTTCGACAAACTCCATTCGGTATCGTGCGGCATCCAGGTCGTCGTTGCGCAGGATCAGCGTCCCGCCGGCTGCGCGCGCTCGCTCGCTGGCAAACCAAAACGTCCGCGCGTGTCCCAGGTGCAGGTGGCCCGTGGGCGAGGGTGCAAGCCGCCCGCGATACCCGGCGGTGAACGATGCGGCCTGGAGAGTTGCGGTGTTCAAGACATCCCGAGCTTTGGGTTTGAACTCCCAACTCTCAACTCTCACCTCTCAACTTTCTCCGCATGTCGAAACTCCTGTGTGTTTACTGCTCCTCCAGCGACCGGCTCGAGCCGAAGTATTTCGCCGCCGCCGACCAGCTTGGACGCGAGATCGCGATGCGCGGCTGGGGGCTCGTCTACGGTGGCGGCCGCACCGGCCTGATGGGTGCCGTCGCACGCGCGACCAAGCAGGCGGGCGGGCGCGTGATCGGGGTGATCCCCGAGTTCATGAAGCTGAAGGAACTCGCCTACACCGAGGCCGACGAACTCGTCACCGTCGTCACCATGCGCGAACGCAAGCTCCTCATGGAAACGCGGGCCGATGCCTTCGTCGCGCTGCCCGGCGGCTTCGGCACCCTCGAAGAGATTCTTGAAATCCTGACCCTCCGCCAACTCGACGTCGTGCGAAAGCCCTGCGTGCTGCTCAACCAGGATGGTTTCTACGATGATCTGCTCGCGCTCTTCCAGCGCATGCTTCGTGATCAATTCTGCAAGCCCTCGAACCTCGATCTCTTCCGCGTCGCGGAGAAAGTCCCCGACATCTTCGCCAAGCTGGACGAAGCCGCGCAGGTGAAAGCGGAATCGAAATGGTTCGAAACGAAATAACGCACCGCAATGCACCGCTCCGCAGTCCTCTCTCTGTTGCGCGCTCACGCCGCCCGATCACTCGAGCCGCACGAAGCTGCGATGACGCGCGCCACGATCGACTTTGTGGAGACACACGCGGGCTGCCTGTTGCGCTCGTGCGTGCCTGGCCATCTGACCGGCTCCGCTTGGATCGTCGATCCCACGCGCACTCGCACGTTGCTCACTCACCATCGGAAACTCGAAAAATGGCTCCAACTCGGCGGGCATGCCGATGGCGAGCCCGACTTGCTCGGCGTCGGGCTCAAGGAAGCCCAGGAGGAAAGTGGCCTGGCAGACTTTCGCGTGCTGTCCGCCGCGATCTTCGACCTGGACCGTCATCTGATCCCTGCGCGCAAAGATGAGCCCGAGCACTATCACTACGACCTTCGCTTCATCTTCGAAGCCGATCCTTCGACACCCCTCGTCGTGACGAGCGAGTCCAAAGACCTGGCGTGGGTGGCGATTGATCGAGTCACCACGCTGAATCCCGAAGAGTCGATGGCGCGCATGGTCCGTAAAACCCATGCCCTCCGCCGCAACCCGAGCGCCCTACACAACGTCAACCAATAGTTGACATGTAGTTTGTGCTCACGCCGCGGGAGGGCGCTACTTCCAGAGGCCGATGACTTCCTCTTTCCGCACCCAGCCGGTTTGACCATTATCGAAGGTGAGCTGCACCCAGCCGAGTAG
>JAEYQF010000164.1 GCA_023410155.1 Verrucomicrobiota bacterium
CCCTGCACTTCCTCTTCTGCGCCCGGGGCTTCCCCGACGAACATGATTTTTGCGTCAAGGTTTCCCACGCCGAGGACCACTTTTTTCCCTGAGCGCACATTGGCCGCGCAGACGGGATCACTCATCACGATGTCGCGCAGCGCCGTCATCCGCGCGCCCTTCTCGCCCGCGGGCAACGTGAACGGCCGCGGATCAGGAATCTTCGCCTCCACCGGCGCGGCCTTCCGCACCGGCGCGCTCGGCGGCGGCGGCTCCCAACTCGCGACCGGCGGTGCAGTCGAAGCGGACTGCGCCGTGACTCGATCCGCACTCGGGCTCGACTCGATCCGCTCCGCGGCACGACTCGATCCGGACTTTGGCGCGACCGTGTCCGCACCTTGTCCCGACCCGGTCCGCACTGGGTCCTGACTCGATCCGCCCTCGGTCCCGACTCGGCGTGCGGCGATCACGCGGCGTAGTGTTTCCAAACCCGCGTCGGAAACCGTGACGTTCTTCACGCCCTCGGCTTTCAGCCGGCGAAGTTCCTCGGTGAGTGCGGTGAGCGCGGCGCGCATCGTGAGTGTCAGGGAGTGCGGAGATTCAAAAGCTTCTCCACATACTTGCCGAGCATATCGAACTCAAGGTTCACGAGTTCGCCCGCGCGGCGGTTTTGCAGATTCGTGACTTCTAGGGTGTGAGGAATCAGCCACACCGCGAACGAATCGCCATCGACCTCCGCCACCGTGAGCGAGATGCCGTCGATCGCGATGCTTCCTTTGTGAATGAGATAACGTCCGCCGCCCTGCGGGGCGCGAACGCGCAGGTAATGATCGTTACCGCGCGGTTCGAAAACTTCGATGGTGCCGAGTCCGTCGATGTGTCCGGTGACGAAGTGTCCGCCGACTTTTCCATCGAAGCGCAGGCTGCGCTCGAGATTTACCTTCGAACCGTCCGCGAGCGCGGAGAAATTGGTCAGGCGACGCGTCTCCTCGAGCACGTCGAAATAGATGTGTTGCGCGTCGATCTGGGCGGCGGTGAGGCAGCAGCCATTGACGGCCACGCTGTCGCCGAGCGCGAGTCCCTGAAGCGCGGTGTGCGCGCTCACTTGGAGGCGCCACGCTTTTTCCTGAAGCGTGAACGCAACAACGCGGCCGGTTTCCTCGACGATTCCCGTGAACATAGGAGTTTATTGGAGCTTCACTCGCAGCACGGCGGTGTCGCCGCCGCGACTCACGAGCAGCACGCACTCGCCGCGCGCACGGTCCGCGTCGATGGCGGCGAGTTTCAACTTCGCCGCGGCAAACGAGCGGATTTCCTCGCCGTCAATTTCCTTGATCCAATCGTCGGTGCCGAGACCGGCGATGGCGGCGGAGCCGTTGGGCTTCACAAAATGCGCGACGACACCCGTGAGCTGCGCGGGATCGGCGCGACGCATCACGGCGTCGTCATAGACGAACTCACGCGCGGTCAATCCGAGTCGGTCGAAGTAGTGGCGCTCGGCTTCGCCGAGCAGCTTCGGTTGTTCGCCGAGTCTCACCTCGACCTCGGCGCGCTCGGCACCGCGGAGCACCGTGAAACGAATGACCTCGCCTGGGCGACGCCGCTGCACTTCACGGCCGACGAACTGGATCACCGCGGCGTCGGGACGAAACCGCGGCAGAGTCTGGCCATCGATCGCCAGGATAATGTCGCGATCTTTCAGGCCCCCGGCTTCCGCCGGGCTGCCCGCGGTGACTTCGCTGATGACGGCGGCAGATTGGTTTCCGAGTTTCAGGAAACGCGCCGCTTCGCGGTCGATCGGCTCGAGCGCATAAGCCCCGAGCCAGGCGAGCGGCCGGCCGAAAACGTTTTGCGGCACTCGCTTCAAATACGGCAGCACTTCTGCGGCGGTGAGGATTGCTCCGCTCTCCTCGACATTCACCAAGATGATGGGACGCCCTCCGCGAACCTCGTTGGAAAACTGCACGTAGTTTTGGCCGAAGGAGCTCAGGCCAAGGCCGACGAAATGGCCGTCCATATCGAACGCCGGCAGGCCGGGCCCGGCGACTTCCTGTTGAAGAATCGCGGTGCGCTGCGGGAGGTTCTGCACGAGGGCGACGTGACTTTTCAAAATGTAGGGGAAGAAATCCTCGTCCTTGTTGCGGAGGCCGATGCCCCAAAGGTCTTCGGCGAGCGCAGGATCACGCGGCGTCCGCGTCGACCAGCGCGTGATCGGCACGAGCTGTTTGCGCACAGCCTCGCCCGCGCGCACAAAATGCCAGCCAGTGAGCGAATCCTGTCCCAGATACTCGGCAGGTGTGCTTTCGGTTTCGCCCGGACGATAAACCTTGAAATCCTTGAGCTGCGATGGCGCGAGACGCGGGTTCACCGCCACCTGCGGCAGGATGATCGTGCCCTGTTCGTCGATCACCGTGCCGTAAGAAATCCCCGTGCGGCGTTCGGCCTCTGTCTCGGCGTAGAACTCGACGGCGACGACACTCTGCAAGCGCTCGCGCCACAGCGCAGGCACATCGGCCGCGTGGAGCGCGGAAACAAAAAGCGAGGCGAGAAGGGCGAAGCGCAGCAGCGTCGTCATGGTTTGATCACGAAGAGGGAAATCTGGCGGTTGCGCTGCACCTCGACGAGCACGGGCTCGGGGTTTTCGTGGAAGGCGTCGTGCACGCGCTTGATCACTTCCAATGTGTCGATCGCCTGCTGATTCGCGCGCAGGATGATGTCGCCGCGCTTCAGGCCCGCGACCTCGGCCGGATAACCCGGCTGCGTGCCGATCACGACCACGCCGTCGGCGCTCGTAAGCTGGTTCTCGCGCGCAAAGGTGCGGGAGACTTTACGCACGCTGAGACCCCATTTCTCGAGCGCCCACTCCTCGCCGACGCGGCTCTCGAGTTTTTCCGTCACGACGGCGAAATCGCGCGTGTCGGCGCCGCGTTTCACGGTGAGCTTGATCTCGGCGCCGACGGGGCGGCTCGCGATCGTGTTTTGAATCGGCGGGAGCTGTTCGCGAAAACGTCCGTCAACTTTGGCGCCATCGATCGCGAGCAGAATGTCGCCACCGCGCAAGCCGGCGCGCGCGGCGGGCGAACCGGGATCGACGCTGTTGATCAGCACGCCGGTGTTGAGCGAAAGCGAATAGAAGCTCTCGAGATCCTGTAGTGCTCCCGGCACTACACCGATGTAGCTCCGCGTCATGCTGCCGTCGCGCACGAGACCGTCGAGGATGCGCTTGGCGATGTTGGCGGGGATGGCGAAGCCGAGATTGTCAGCGCCGATGTAGCCACGAGCATTGATGCCGACGACGCGGCCATCGTCGTCGACGAGCGGCCCGCCCGAGTTGCCGGGATTGATCGCGGCATCCGTTTGCAGCCAGGTGTTGAACGCGCCGGTTTCGTAGCCGTTGACCGCGCGTTCGTCCTGAAAATAGCGGCGATTGTTCGAGATGATGCCACGCGAGACGGTGCGCGTGAGACCGTGCGGCGTGCCGACCGCATACACGGTTTGCCCGAGGAAGAGTTTATCGCTGTCGCCGAACTCGCCGTGGGTGAACTTGAGGTTCCGGCGCTTGAGTTCGTCGGCATCGAGGCGGATCACGGCCAGATCGGTCCAGTGATCCCAACCGACGAGTTTCGCGCCAACGCGCTCGAGATTCGCGAGCGTGACGGAGATCTCGATCGCGCGCGGGCTGACCACGTGGGCGTTGGTGAGGATCAGGCCGTCTTTCGAGAGGATGACGCCGGAGCCGATGCCGGCGGAGAGACGTTTCGTGCCGGCTTCAAACGCGACCTCGCGCACGTCGATGCGCACGACCGCGTCCAACAAGCGGTTGAACCCGCGACTCATGTCGGCGCGAGCCGGCGCGATGAGCGCGACGACCGTGGCGAACAGCGCGAAGATTGACCGAGGGGAGAAAGGATTCACAGTGGCCGGTTTCACCGATGGCTACCAAGAGCAAAGACTACAACTTCCTAGAGATCGAACCCCACTGGCAATCTTTCTGGGAGAAAAACCGCTCGTTCCGCGCGGAGAATCAGTCGAGCAAACCAAAGTATTACGTGCTCGACATGTTCCCCTACCCGTCGGGCGCGGGTCTGCACATCGGACACCCGGAGGGCTACACCGCGACCGACATCATCGCGCGCTACAAACGAGCGAAGGGGTTCAACGTTCTTCACCCGATCGGCTGGGACGCATTTGGTCTGCCGGCGGAGCAACACGCGGTGAAGACGGGCACGCACCCGGCGTCGAACACGCAAAACAACATCACCAACTTCAAGCGACAGATTCAGGCGCTCGGGTTTTCCTACGATTGGGAACGCGAGATCGATACAACGGATCCGAAGTATTTTCGGTGGACGCAGTGGATTTTTCTCCAGCTCTTCAAGAAGGGTCTCGCGTATGTCGACGAGCGGCCGGTGTGGTGGTGCCCCGAACTGCGGACCGTGTTGGCCAACGAAGAGGTCGTCGACGGCAAGAGCGAGGTTGGCGGTTTCCCGGTCGAGCGTCGCAACCTCCGGCAGTGGGTGCTGCGCATCACCGTGTATGCGGAGCGACTGCTCGCCGATTTGAAAGACGTGGACTGGCCCGAGTCCACCAAGCGCATGCAGGAAGCGTGGATCGGCCGCAGCGAAGGCGCGGAGCTTCTGTTCAAGTTGGAGAAGCCGGAGCTGGGCGATCTGAAGATCTTCACGACGCGTCCCGACACGCTCTTCGGTTGCACCTACATGGTGATCGCGCCAGAGCATCCGCTGGTCGAAGCGCTCACGACGCCCGAGCACAAGCCCGAGGTCGACGCGTATCGCAAACGCGCCGCCGCGAAGAGCGACCTCGAGCGCACTGATCTCGCGAAAGACAAGTCGGGGGTGTTCAGCGGCAGCTATGCGATCAATCCGATCAACGGTGCGCGCGTGCCCATCTGGATCGCGGATTACGTGCTCATGGGCTACGGGACGGGCGCGATCATGGCCGTGCCCGCGCACGACGAGCGCGACTTTGAATTCGCGCAGCAATATCAACTGCCGATCATCCGCGTGATCGCCGGCGAAAAGGGTGACGAGAAACTTCCCTACACCGGCGACGGACACCTCGTGAACTCACCGGGCTACGACGGCCTGAAGTGGGACGACGCGAAAAAGAAAATCACCGGCGCGCTCGCCGACCGCGGCGTGGGCAAGATCGCGATCAACTACAAGCTCCGCGACTGGCTGTTCTCGCGCCAGCGCTACTGGGGCGAGCCGTTCCCTGTGGCGTGGGTGAGCGAGGCAGATTACCGCCGCGCCGCGGTGGCGCGTCCCGGCGATGTGCCTCCGCAACCCGTCACGTATGCGAGCGACGGCGTGGTGCATTACGCGTTGCCGCGGCCGGCGCCGGGG
>JAEYQF010000306.1 GCA_023410155.1 Verrucomicrobiota bacterium
ACGGAGCTCCGGCTTTCACCTTTCAACTTGGAGCTTTCAACTGTTCCGCCGCCGTCGAGACGGCGGAACACGGGCGTGAAGTCGGCGCGGGATTCATTCACGTCCGGGCCGAGCACAGTCATGCCCATCGCTTCGCACTCGGCGATGAAGTGCGACACCTTTTCCGCGTTGCCGAGTTCGGTCGTGAGCACCGCGGCCATGAACTGCACCGGGTAGTTGGCTTTCAAATACGCGGTCTGGTAACTGACGAGCGCGTAGGCGGCGGAGTGGGATTTGTTGAACCCGTAGCTCGCGAACTTGTTAAGCAGGTCGAAGATTTCGTTGGCTTTGCGCTCGTCGATGTTGTTCACGCGCTTCGCGCCCTCGACGAATTTCACGCGCTCCTTGGCCATCGCTTCAGCGTCTTTCTTACCCATCGCGCGGCGGAGCATGTCGGCGCCGCCGAGCGTGTAGCCGGCGATGATCTTGGCGCACTCCATCACCTGCTCCTGATAGACGATGATGCCGTAGGTTTCCTGGAGCGACTGCTCGAGCAGCTTGTGCGGATAGCTGACCGACGTCGGATCCTTTTTGCCGCGCGCGTAGTCGGGGATGAACGCCATCGGGCCCGGGCGGTAGAGCGCGCAGATCGCGTTGATGTCGTCGATGTTCGAGACGCCCACTTGCTTGCATGCGTTCTGCATGCCCGCGGATTCGAGCTGGAACACGCCGACAGTTTTACCGGCGTTGAGCATCGCGTAGGTTTTCGGGTCGTCGAGCGGGATGGTCTCGATGTCGAACTTCGGATCGACGGTGCGGCGGACGTTCTTCACCGCGTCGTCGATCACGGTGAGCGTCTTCAAGCCGAGGAAGTCCATCTTCAACAGCCCAAGTTTGCCGACCGCGTTCATGTCGTATTGCACCGTCACGTCGCCTTCCTGGAGCGTGAGCGGGACGAATTCGTCGAGCGGCTTGTCGGTGATGATGATGCCGGCGGCGTGTTTGCCGGTGTTGCGCACCATGCCCTCGAGGACGAGCGCCTGGTCGGTGATTTTTTTCGCGACGGGGTTGCGGGAAACCTCGGTCCCGAGTTCGGCGGATTTCGCGATCGCGTCGGAGAGCGTGATATTGAGCTCGTCGGGAATCATCTTCGCGAGCCGGTCGGCTTCGGCGAAGGGCAGGTTGTGCACGCGTGCGACGTCGCGGATCACCATCTTCGCGCCGAGCGTGCCGTAGGTGATGATGTTGGCCACGCAGTCGTTGCCGTATTTCTGGCGCACGTAGTCGATGACCTCGCCGCGGCGGCGCATGCAGAAATCAATGTCGAAGTCCGGGGGCGACACGCGCTCGGGATTCAGAAAACGCTCGAACAGCAGTTTGAAACGCAGCGGGTCGAGATTGGTGATGCCGAGCAGATATGCGACCAGGCAACCCGCGCCGGAGCCACGCCCCGGACCGACGGGAACGTCCTTCGACTTCGCCCAGTGGATGAAATCCCAGACGACGAGGAAGTAGTCGATGAACCCGGTGACGTTGATGATCGCGAGCTCGTAGCCCATGCGGACGGCGAGTTCTTCGTCACGGTCGAGGCCTGAGTAGTCGGGGGGCTGCGGTTTCTCGCCGGCCGGGAGATTCGTGAGCTTCGCGAGTCGCTCAGCCACGATCGCGCGCGATGACACAGCATGCCAGTCGGTGCCGTAACGGCGTTTAAGGCCGGCGACGCACAAATCCATCAGGTATCCGCTGCGATCCGTCTTCACCTCCGGTGGGAGAGGGTAGCGCGGGTAGCGCTCGCTGCCCTTGGGGAAGGGGATCGCGAGATCGCACATCTCGGCGACGAGGTTGGTGTTTGTCAGCGATTCGGGGACCTCGGCGAACGTCTTCGCCATCTCCTCGCGCGACTTCAGGTAGAACTGCGTGCCCGTGAATCGCATCCGGTCGGCGTCCTCGATTTTCGAGCCCGTCTGAATGCACAACATCGCGTCGTGCGGGCCCGCGTCCTGCGAGCGCACGTAGTGGACGTCGTTCGTGCAGATGATCTTCAGCTGAAACTCGTCCGCCAGTTTCAACAGGCCGGGGATGATCTTCTGCTGCTCCGGGATGCCGTG
The DNA here is from genome assembly GCA_023410155.1 of Verrucomicrobiota bacterium. Classification (GTDB taxonomy): domain Bacteria; phylum Verrucomicrobiota; class Verrucomicrobiia; order Opitutales; family Opitutaceae; genus Opitutus. Next base: position 2,088 of record JAEYQF010000306.1, read on the forward strand.
GTCCTGGATTTCGACGAAGTAGTTTTCGCGACCGAAAATGTCCACGAACCGCGCGCACGCTTGGCGCGCCTCTTCTTCGCGGTCATGCAACAGATGTTGCGGCACGAGTGACGCGAGGCAGCCGGTGAAGCCGATCAATCCATCCGCGTATTTCGCGAGGGTTTCGATGTCCGTGCGCGGTTTGTAGTAGAAGCCGCGCAGGTGCGCATCGGACACGAGCTTCAGCAGATTTTGGTAGCCGGTGAGATTCTTCGCGAGCAGGCCGAGGTGGAAGATGGATTTCCCCTCGTCGTCGGTGCGACCCTTCTTCTCCAGACGCGAGGTCTCGACCAGATACAATTCGCAACCGATGAGCGGCTTGATGCCTTTGCTTTTCGCAGCGTTGTAGAATTCGATCGCGCCGTAGAGATTGCCGTGGTCGGTGAGCGCGAGCGCCTTCATGCCGAGCTCGGTGGCGCGATTCATCAATCGATCGATCCGGCACGCGCCATCCAGCAAACTGTAGTCGGTGTGAACGTGAAGGTGGACGAAATCGGAGGGCGCGGACGACACGCCTCCATGTAGCCTATCCGTGGCGCGGCGGCGCAAGGGATTTTATCCCAAACTTGATCGCAGAAGCCTGGAAACAGGGAAGCGGCCTGGGCCGGCGCCCCTGCCATCGTGTCTGCGGCCACGCGATGTCTCCTCCCGTGTTTGCGTTCCTCACGATGACCGGGGCGGAGGCCAAAAAACACCATTGACGCGGTCCGCGGCGCTTGGCCTAGTAACCGCTTTTCCTTTCACCGCAAAGCCCGCCCTCATGTCTATCGAGATCAAAATCCGCAAGAACGAGCCCGTCGACCGTGCGATTCGTCGCATGAAGAAGAAGCTCGACCGCGAGAACATCATCAAGGGTGTTCGCGCCAAGCGTTACTACGAGAAGCCCTGCGAGAAGCGTCGCCGCAAGGAGAAGGTCCAGGCCTTCACCCAGATGCTGCGCCGCCGCTACGAGAGCTGAGCTCGCTCCGCTTACGCGTGAGCCATTCGTAAACTTTTCGCCGCGCACCGTTTTTTCGGTGCGCGGTTTTGTTTTTTCCGCCAAACCGGCTCCCCTGAGTTTGTTGCGTTAGTCCGCATGCCGCCCCTGTCCCTTTCAACTTGCTGGTGCTCCCATCGTCACACCGACGGCTACGCCATGGCCCGCGAAATCGCGGATCTCGGCTTCGACTACATGGAGCTCAGTCACGGTGTTCGGATCACACTCGTGCCGGGCGTGATCAAGGCGGTCGAAGAAGGCATCATCAAAGTCAGCTCGACGCATAACTTCTGCCCGCTACCGACGGGCGTCACGACCGCGGCGCCGAACCTTTTCGAACCGTCCGCGCAGGACGAGCGCGAGCAGGAGCAGTGGTTTCGCCACACGAAACGATCGATCGATTTTGCCGCGCAAATGGGCGCGAGCGTCGTCGTCTGCCACTTGGGCAGCGTGAAATTTTTCTGGTTCAACCCCGGTCGGAAACTTCGCGCGTATCCGCACACGCACCCGAAAGCCGACATCCCTTACGATCCCGGCTACCAGACCGCCCTGCGCAAAGGCATGGAGAAGCTGCGCAAACGCATGGGCCCGTTCTGGGATCAGACGAAGGCCAGCATCCAAAGTGTGCTCGATTACGCCAAACAGAAGGGCGTGCGCCTCGGTTTCGAGAACCGCGAGAAATTCGAAGAGCTACCGATCGACGCCGACTACCCGGAGTTTCTTGCCACGTTTCCCGCCGACGCACCCGTCGGCTACTGGCACGACACGGGTCACGCCGATATCAAGCAGAAGATGGGGCTGCTCGATCACCGTTCGCACCTCGAGGCGATGAGCTCGCGCCTGATCGGCTTCCATTTGCACGACGTGAACGACGAGGGCGACGATCATCAGCCGATCGGCTCCGGTCACATCGATTTCAAGATGGTGAGCTCGTTCTGGCGTCCCGAGCACAAGCTCATCCTGGAATTCAGCCCGCGCCTGAAACCCGAAGACGTGACCCGCTCCAAAGAGCGGATTGAGTCGCTCCAGCGAGTGCGCTGAGTCGCGCCAAGGTGCGGACACGGTCGCGCCAAGGTGCGGCACGAGTCGCGCGCCGGTGCGGACCGAGTCCCGGCATGATGGTGCGATCGCGGCGAAATCAGCGCACGGCTGGACGATTCTGATCCGCCAGAATCTCGCGAATCCAGCGGCGATGCGGGCCCGAAACCGTCACGTTTTCGAGCTCCGCGAGCGGGAGCCAGACCAGTTCGGTGGAAAGTTTTCCGCGCGGAGGAGTTGTCCGGTGAATGAGCTCGGTGATCTGGTAGCGCGTGATGCCGCGTTTCTTCTTCGCGAGCAGGTCGCCTCGCTGCACCTCGGCCGGATCGAGCGCGAGGTGCTCGGTGGAGGGGAGTTCGTGCATCCCGGCGAACCGTTTCGCGTCGTCGGCTGAGCGGTGGAGGAGCAGCGCGCCGTCGCGCTCGCACCACGCGCGGACGACTGTGACTTGCTCCATCTGCTTCGGCGCGAGTTTCGGAAACTGCTCCGCGGTGCCCGTTTTCCCGGCCGCGCAAAACGCGCGCACGGGGCAGGTGAGGCAGAGCGGTTTTTGGCGGAAGCAAACCGTCGCCCCGAGTTCCATCATCGCCTGGTTGTGATCACCGGGGTTTGTGGGGGAGAGGAGCGCGTCTGCGAGCGGTGCAAGGGCTTTGGCCGCAGTCGCGGAATCGCGGAACGGCGTCGCGTCAGCGGTGAGCCGCGCCAGGATGCGGACAACGTTGCCATCAACGCACGCGGCCGGCGCGCTGAACGAGATGCTCGTAATCGCTGCAGCGGTGTAAGGCCCGATGCCCGGCAACTCGCGCCACTCGGAAGGCGTGCGCGGAAGCGCGGCGCGAGAAGCGATCTCTTTTGCGAGCCGGTGGAGATTCCGCGCCCGCGAGTAGTAGCCGAGACCTTCCCATAGTTTCAGCACGCGAGCTTCCGATGCGGCCGCGAGGGCGCCAAAATCCGGAAACGAGTCGAGCCAGCGCGCGAAATACGGCAGCACGGTCTTCACCTGCGTCTGCTGCAGCATGAACTCGCTGACGACGGTTTTGTAAACGGAGGGCGACTCTCGCCACGGAAGTTTCCGCGCGTGCACGCGATACCAGCCGAGCAGCGCGGCTTGGAAGTCGGACTTGGCCGCGACGAGGGCGGCGGCAGAGTTTCGCATGGGCGCGGAGATTCGCCGCCCAGAGCCGCCTCTCGCGCAAGCCAATACCCGCGCTCCGCCTGAACTTCCTCGCCCGCCGCCTCCAAGAAAATCCCATCCGGCGATTCTCGCCGCATCAGAACGTCATATATTATATGACAATAGGAGGGAGGCGTGGTGCGAGAACGCGGCGCGTTTTTCTTCTTTGCGATTTTGGAGGCTTCTTGCGGCTATCCGCGTGTGCCGAAAAAACCGAACGACGACGACGCGCCCAAGAAGATCGCTTCCTACACGGTGAAGCTCGATGACGCGCAGATGGAGAAGCTGCGCGCGATTTGTGAGGCGCGGCACTTTACCCCATTCGAAGTCGCCTACACGCGGTTCGCGTTCAAGGCCGAGCATCTGAAAATCAACCTGTCTGCCTACACGAGCGGCAAGGTCGTCATCGCCGGGAAAGGCACGGAGGACTTTGTGCGTGATACGCTCGAGCCGGAGGTGACCGGGGCCGCCAAACTCGGCTATGACGAGGTGCTGCATCCGGAGTGGTTCGAATCGCACGCGGGCTTGGACGAAAGCGGCAAGGGTGATTTCTTCGGGCCGGTGATCGCGGCTACGGTGATCGCGGACAAGTCGGCAATCGACGCCTGGCGCAAGGCTGGCGTGCAGGATTCAAAGAAGATCACCGAGACGAGAATCTTCGAACTCGATAAACTGATCCGCGAGACGCCTGGCGTGGTCGCGCGCACGTGTTTTTGCGGGATGCCGAAATATAACGAGTTGATGTCGCGCCCTCGCGCGAACTTGAACTCGTTGCTCGCCTGGCAACACGCGACGGCGCTCACGCAGGCGCTGGCGGTGAAGCCCGTCGCGTGGGGTTTGCTGGACCAGTTCTCCGAGCAGCCGCTCGTGCAGCGGGAACTTGCGCGGAAGAACGTGACGGGTTTCGAGCTGAAGATGCGCACGAAGGCAGAAGAGGATCCGGTCGTCGCCGCCGCCTCGGTCGTCGCGCGCGCGGAGTTCGTGCGGCAGATGAACCTGCTCTCGCGCGAATTCGGAGATAAACTTCAGAAAGGCGCCGGCCCGCTCGTGAAACAGCAGGCACATCGAATCATCGAGAAGTTTGGGGCGCGGGCGCTGGGAAATTTCGCGAAGCTCCATTTTCGCACGGCCTACGAAGTCGTGTCCGCGGCGGGGAAGTTGGATGAACTGCCGCTGAAGGAGCCACGGGAGAAAATGGAGTGGTGAGCAGGCCGGGCGCGAAAACGCAGAAGGGCCCCCGCGCGGATAGCCGATTCCTTCGGCTCGGGACTCACCGGCGTTGTCCCGCGATCCGGAACCCATAGTTCGTGCTCAGCTACGCGCGGGATTTTCCTGCTCCGCGAGAGTCTTGATGTAGCGGGTGAAGTCTTCGTCTTCACCTTCGCAGAGCCCGGGGAGCGCATCGCGGAAATCGGCGCGGCGAACCCACTCGCGCATGTAGTCTTCCCACGACTGCCAGAGCCGGCGCGTCTGCTTGTTCATGTTCTCCTCGTAAACGAGCAGGTAGGCGCGCTCGAAGAGCGAGATGAGGATGCCGAAGATCGCGAGGCGCCGCTCCTTTTGTTGTTCGCTGAGGTCCTGCTTCACACCGTCGCGGCGGAGGAGTTGGAGATCGGCGTTGTCGAGCACGAGCTTGAGGAACTCGCGGTATTCGTCGGAAAGGCGCTGGAAGATCTCTTCGTCCTCGTTGCGTCTCTCTTTCCGCTGGTCGAGCAGGTAAACGATGATCGCAAATGGGAGACCGACCACGGTGACCACGTAGCTCAGGAACTCGAATGTCTCCAACAGGTTCATGCTCGACGGCAACTTAGCCGAGAGGCCGCAAAAGGCGAGCGGCCCGTGGTGACAAAGCGATGGCTCACGGGCGCCTTGCACGGAGGGCAAACTCTCCTACAAAACCTCCCGAATGGCGCGTCGTCAGCTTCGCGGATTCGACCTCAAGCGCATTGAGGGCGTGGGCAGTCTCATCGGTGTCGATGAGGCGGGCCGCGGTGCGCTCGCCGGTCCGGTAGTGGCGGCGGCGGTGCTCGTGACGCGGGATTTTCTGGAGAGCCGCTGGGCGCTCACGAAGGCGGGTCGAGTCAACGACTCGAAACAACTCACCGCGGCCGAGCGGGAAGAGTTGTGGCTTGATTTCGAGACGCTCGCCGGGCAGGGGCAGATCCACGCGCACTTCGGGGTGGCCGACGTGATGGAGATCGAGCAGTTCAACATCCTCGGGGCGACGAAGCTGGCGATGCGGCGGGCGCTGGAGGGGATCTATCCTCCGAGCGCATTCGAGAAGAAGACGGAGCCGGATCTGTTTTCACCGCCGGAGGAGATCGCGACCTTTCAGCCGATGGTCTCGGCGCGGATCCTCATCGATGGATTGCCGCTCCGGAGTTTTCCGTATCCGCACGAAGGAGTGGTCAATGGTGATGCGCGTTCGCTCTGCGTCGCGATGGCGTCGATCATCGCGAAGGTCACGCGCGATCGCTTGATGAACGAACTGGAAACGCAGCATCCCGGCTACGGTTTCTCGCAGCACAAGGGCTACGGCACCGAGGAACATCGCGAGGCGCTGCTGCGACTCGGGCGCTGCGTGCACCATCGGGAGATGTTCTTGCGGAAACTTTTCGCGCAGCGCGTTGATCCGGGGCAGTTCGATTTCTTCGCCGAGGAATCGACCTACACCGAGTAGGGCGGGCCCGCTCCTTGCCAAAACCCGCGACGGACGCCAGAAACCCCCGCATGGCCGGCAAGAAACACTCCTCGTTGGACCGCGTGCTCGGGCGGCTCGACGCGCTCGACTCGGTCAATCTCGCCAATCTCGTGCAGCGGCTCGCGCGCGAGCGCGGGTTGTTCGAAGACATCTTCAACATCCTCCAGGAGGGCGTGCTGGTGATTGGCGCCGATGGCCGCATCGAATACGCCAATGCCGCGGCGCAGCTCCTGATCGGCCTCGGACAGGATGAGGTTGCGGGCCAGATCCTGTGGCGTCTCGTGCCGGGGCTGCGGACCTCGCTCGAGGCTGCGCTGGGCGACGACGGCCTCTCCGCCACTCCGGTGGTCGCGCGCGAGTTCGAGCTGACCTATCCGGAACCGCGGACCGTGCGACTTTACATGGTGCCGTTTCGGCCGGAAGGGAAGGGTGCCCCGCGGCGTTTCGCGGTGATTCTCTCCGACATCACGCGGGAGAAACTGACGACCGAGGCGCGCATCGAGAGCGAGCGCACATCATCGGTGTTGCTGCTCGCCGCCGGGGTGGCGCACGAACTCGGCAACCCGCTCAACTCGCTCACGATTCATCTCCAGCTGATCGAGCGGCGACTGAAGAAACTTCGTGCGACCGCCGGGGACCGCGATGCGGCCGCGCTGCAGGACTCGATTCGCATCTGCCAGTCGGAGGTGCAGCGGCTCGACGGCATCATCGGGCACTTCCTGGAAGCGATCCGACCGCGGGCTCCGGATCTGGCGGAGACGGACCTCGCCGAGGTGCTCACCGAAGTGCTGCGTTTCCAGCAGGACGAACTGGCCGATCGCGGGATCACCATCGAGGCGGAGACGCCCGCCGCGCTGCCGGCGGTCATGGCGGATCGCAACCAGCTCAAGCAGGTCTTCTTCAACCTCATCAAGAACGCGGTCGAGGCGATGAAGCCGGGCGGCCGCCTGCGCGTGTGGCCGCGAGCGGACGACGATTCCGTGTATTTGCTTTTCGGAGACAGCGGCAGCGGCATCAAGCAGGAGGACTTGGTGAAGCTCTTTCAGCCGTATCACACGACGAAGGTCGGCGGCCACGGCCTCGGCCTGATGATCGTGCAGCGGATTATGCGCGAGCACGGCGGTCAAATCGGCATCGAGAGCAAGGAAGGCGTGGGCACGCTCGTGACGCTGCAGTTTCCGCGCAAGGACCGGCGCGTGCGGATGTTGCAGTGAGAAACGATGCCGAGGTGAGGCGCTGCGCCCAGCCTCGCGACGACGCGCCGCTGGCGTGACACGGGCGCACTTCCCGGACGCGAAGTGGGGGAGCGCCAGCGTGTGGAGAAAGCCGTGCACGCTGCAATCAAGTCGGGGAAAACGGTTTCAGCCGTTCCGTCCTGTCGCGGCGATAAGAAAGATTGCAGTGATGCGCGGCGGTCTGGGAAAAGAATATATTCGTATCTTTTCGGACAAGACCTCGTCAGGCGGTTCGCACCCATGCTCTCGCTCCGAACCCGCCGACTCGCCCGATCTGGGCACTTTGGTGCGCCTCGCTCAACAAGGCGACGAGGCGGCGCAGCGCACGCTGGTGACCAGTTACCAGCGGCGGGTGGCCGGATTTGTTTACGCGATCACCGGTCGCAGCGATGCGGTGGAAGACCTGGCCCAGATGGTCTTCATCAAGATGATCCGGGCGCTCGATCGGTTGCACGATGTGGCACAGTTCGAAGCGTGGCTGTTTCGCCTCGCGCGCAACACCTGCATCGACCACCTGCGGCGGCAGAAGCTGCGGAGGATTTTCACCCCGTTCGGCGACGAGCACGAAAACATCCCGGAGCCGCCCGGCGGGGTGGACAGCGAGGAATTGGATGCGCTGCGCCACGCGCTGCAGCAGCTCCCGCCGAAGGATCGCGCCTTGCTTGCCCTCGCGCAGGAGGGACGCAGCCAGGCCGAGATGGCCGCGGCCACCGGCACGACGATCATGGCCGTGAAAGCCCGGTTGCACCGCGCTCGAGAGAAACTAAAGAAATTTTACACACCATCACATGAAACCTGAGTCCCACGCTTGGACCGAGCTCAACGAACGCGCAGCTTCCCTGCTCCGGCCGGGATTTGCGGAGCGCACCGTTCGCGCCGCACGGCAAGTGGCGCCCACTCTGGCGAGCCAGATCTTCCTCAGCCTCGCTACGGCGAGCGTGTGCCTCGCGGCGGTCTTCGCCGTCCACACGCACCAGACGGCCAAGGAAACAGCGCGCAACCTCGCTGGTTGGCAGCAAATCGCCGCCGAGGCGGAGATGCTGGGGCAGCTCTGATGAATCCCCGCGTCGCCATCCCTCTGCTGACCGTTGCTGTCTTCGGCGCCGGTTTTTTCGCGGGCACATGGACCGGCCGCAACCGCTGCCAGGTCCCGCCTCCGCCACCTTCATTGCTCGGCGAACTCTCTCCGAAAGACTCCACGGCCGCGCCCGCGCCGCGCTCCACCCCCACAACCACGCCCAATTTCTCCTATCTGGCCCAGCAGATCGAGCGGCTGCGGCCGCAGATCGAGGACTTTCGCAGGCGCATGGATGAGATCGACCGCGAGATGGATCGACGCATCGATGCGATCCTTCGGCCGGAACAGCGCGATGCGTTTCAAGAGCTCGTTCGCGGTGGCGAACTTTATCGTGCGCGCGAGGACGCCGAGCGCGCGAGCTCCGTGCCGCTCACGGCCGACGAAGTTCGCGAGCTCCAACGCCGTCCGCTTCAGCGCCTCCTCTCGATCGTAGTCGTGCCGCTCCGCCTCCACTGGAACACCAAGCAGCTGAAGCTCGATGAGGCGCAGCGCACGCAACTGCGCGAGATCCTCGAATGGCGCCGGGAGCAGTTTATCGCCCTCGTGGATGAATCGCCGCCTCCGAGTTTGGAGCTGAGCACGCTGGCACCCCTGGCCGAGCGTCTCGTCGAAGCGGAGAAAGAGTGACGCCGCCGCGGAGCGTCGCTCCGCGCGCCATTCTATTTCCCGTTGACCCGACCGCGGCGGTCGTGAGTGCTAATCGGCATGGTGCCGAGCGTTTTAATCGTCGACGACGAGAAGCACACCCGCGAAGGCCTGCAACAGGCGCTGGCGGAAAATTACGACGTGAGCGTGGCCGCCAATGCCGACGAGGCGTTCAATCTCATGGACGCCGAGCAGTTCGAAGTGGTTCTCACCGATCTGCGCATGCCGGGCAAATCCGGCCTGAAGGTCATCGATAAAGCCCTCGCGCTGCCCAACCGCCCCGCGGTGCTCATGATGACCGCCTACGGCAACATCGAGACCGCAGTCGAAGCGATGAAGCGCGGCGCCGTCGATTTTCTCACCAAGCCGGTCAACATCGAGCGACTCGAAGTGCTCATCCAGCGTGCGCTGAAGACCAAGACCCTCGAGGTCGAGGTGAAACAACTTCACGAGCGCTTGGACGAGAAGTTCTCTTTCGAGGGCATCATCGGCACTTCGCCGAAATTGCACGACGTGATCGAGCGCGTGAAACTCGTCGCCCCTTCGCGCGCCACCATCCTCATCGAAGGCGAGTCTGGCACCGGCAAGGAGTTGATCGCGCAGGCCGTCCACCAGGCCAGTCCGCGCGCCCGCTCGTCGTTCATCGCCGTGCATTGCGCCGCGCTCTCCGAGAATCTCCTCGAGAGCGAGCTCTTCGGCCACGAGCGTGGCGCCTTCACCGGCGCCAACGAACGCCGCATCGGCCGCTTCGAATCCGCGGACCGCGGCACCCTGTTCCTCGACGAGATCGGCGAGATCTCCTCATCCACCCAGGTGAAGCTGCTGCGTTTCCTCGAGACGAAATCCATCGAGCGCGTCGGCGGCAGCAAACCCATCGACCTCGATGTCCGCCTCGTCGCCGCCACCAACCGCAATCTTGAGCAGCAGGTGCGCGAGGGGAAGTTTCGCGAGGATCTCTTCTTCCGCCTCAACGTGGTCCGCATCGCCATGCCGCCGCTGCGCGACCGCGCCGAAGACATCCCGCTGCTGCTCGCGCACTACATCAACGTGTTCTCCGAGGAGAACGGTGTCCCGCCGCTCATCATCGAGCCCGGCGCGTTGCGCACGCTGCAGGCCTATCCGTGGCCGGGAAACATCCGCGAGCTGCGCAACTTCTGTGAAAACGCCGTCGTGCTCCGTCGCGGCGGCACGCTCAGCGAATATGATCTGGACGCGAAATATCGCGGCGGGTCTGTGGTGACCGCCGCCACCCAGGCTGCCGTTGCCGCGAGCGGAGGCACCGCCGCGTTCGCGCCGTCACCCGCGACCGCGGGTTCGCTCTCGGTCGAGGAGAACGAAAAGCATCTCCTCCGCGAAGCGCTTCTCAAAGCCCGCGGCAATCGCACGAAGGCCGCCCAATTGATGGGCATCAGCCGCCGCACCCTCCACCGCAAGATCGCGCAGTGGCCCGAGCTCGACGTGCTTGACTGAGCGGGCTCCCACTCGCGCCACCATCGGCACCGACTCGGGACGAAGTGCGGCCCAGGTCGGGCCACGATGCGCACCGAGGTGAGAAGAACGGCGGACCGGGTCGCGCCCAGGTCTGCACCGGACCGCGCCACGGTGCCGCACGAGTTAGTCCTCGATTCAGCGGGGCGAATGCGCCAGCATCCGGTCACGCGCATGCAGGGTATTCTCCGGTGTATCCGATTCGTTGTTACAGCCGCGGCGGCGGGAGCGCTGCTTTCCGGCCGCTCGGACGAGCGTCCGGTGCGCCTGCGTGGCAGCGATCTGGTCGGACCAGCGGTGGAGGCGGCGCTGAAAGCGGCTGCGACGGCGACGGGCCGGGAGGTGGACGTCGCGCTCGCCGGCAGTCGCGAGGCGCGCCGGGCGCTGGACAACGGGACGGCGGACGCAGGCTTGGTTTTGCTGCGTCCGGGCGAGGAGTGGCCGGCCCACGTGCGCGCGGTGCCGGTCGCGTTTTTCGCGGGCTGGGTCAGCGTGGCAAAGACCTGTCCGGTGGAGGAACTCACGTTGCCGCAGCTGGCGGCGGTGTTCGGAAGCGAGGCACCCGCGAGCTACACGCGGTGGGGCGAGCTGGGCGCGGCGGGTGAGTGGTCGGATCGGCCCATCACAGCTCGGGCGCTTGCGCCGAAGGTGGATCTTTCGTTGCAGCTCTTTCGTCAAATGGTGCTCGGTGGACGCGAACTCAAGCCGGAGGTTAGGCTGGCGGAGTCGCTCGAGGAATTGTGGCGCGACGCGGCGCGTGAACCGGGAGCGCTGGTATTGAGCGGGGCACCTCCGCCGGCCTCTGCGGGGATGAAGGTCGTCTTGGTTGCCGACCGGCGAGACGGTGTGGCGTTTGGGCCGACGCCGGAAAATTTGCGCGCGGGGGATTATCCGCTCGGTCTCACCTTGTGGCTGGCGGTGCGGCCGGATGGGGTGGCTCGGGATCTGTTGGTCTGGCACTCCGTGCTCGGCGAGGAGGTGGCGGAGGCGTTTGCGACGGGCGGCTGGGTGCCGGTGCCGCGGAGCGTGCGTGAGCAGGCGAAGCTGGAGTGGGAACGCTGAAAACGGGAGTGCGCAGCGCGCGCGAAGTCGGCAAAAATAGCTGTTGACGGACGCGGGTCGCGGCCTAGTCCTTGCACCCTGCTTTGCGGGCGTAGCTCAGTTGGTAGAGCACCACCTTGCCAAGGTGGACGTCGAGAGTTCGAGTCTCTTCGCCCGCTCCATTTTCCCGCATCCTAAACGGATGCGGGTTTTTCTTTTCCGAACGGCGAAGCGGGCGGGCGCCGGAATCATCGCTGCGGGTGACCGACAAAGAGGCCTTGTTCGGGCAGGAGTTTTGCGTTTGTCGTAACCGATCTCCCCATGAACCTCACCTTGACTCCACTTGCCTCGAACGCACCTCGCCTGCTGCGGCTCGCCCTCGTCGGTTGGCTGTGGGTGGCGGGCCAATCCGTGAAGGCGGACGAATCGAAGATCTTCGATTCGCATGTGCATCTGTGGCACGACGAGGTTTCCTTGCAGACGTATGAGGAAAACCTGCGGAAGTCGGGGATCGAAGTAACGGCGGCCGGCGTGATGTGGTTTGGTGGTCGGAACCAAGCGCTCGCGGGCCGACCCGAGGCGATCGCGGCCGGCAACGATGCCATCCTCGCGCTTGCGGCCAGGCACCCGAAGCTGATCCCGATCGCGACCGTGCATCCCTATGACGACGCTGCGGCGTTGGTGGAGCTGGAGCGTGTGGCTGCGAAAGGTGTCAAGGTGCTCAAGATCCATCCGCACACGCAGCGCTTCGACGCGGCCGATCCGCGGGTGCTGACGCTGGCCCAACGGGCCGGGGAACTCGGCATCGTCGTCATGATGGACAACGCGAGCATCGTGCCGGGTGACTGCGAGAAACTGTTCAACCTGGCGCTCGCCGCTCCGCGAACGAGGTTTCTCTTCGCGCATCTTGGTGGGATGAATTTCCGCTTCTGGAATATCCTTCGCGCGGCGCGCACGGCCCAAGGCTTGTTCGGCGAGAACATCTTCTTCGATATCTCGGCGATGGTGGCGCTGGTCGCGGATTCGCCCATGAAGGAGGAGTTCGTGTGGACGATGCGCAGTGTCGGCACTGAGCGGATCTTGTTTGGCTCCGATTTTCCGCAGTTCTCGGTTGCACAGAATCTGGAGGCACTCGGGCAGCTCGGTCTCACGGCGGAGGAGAAAGAGCAGATACTTTACGGGAACGCTCGCGCCCTGCTCGGATTGCCTGACGAGTGATTCACCGGTGCGGGCGGCAACGGAGAAAAGACCGCTGTTCGCCCGCCGGTTTTTGTGCACCGTGGTCCGCGTGAAAGCCGCCGATCTGTTTACCCTGCCCCCGTCGCTGGCGCAGTTTGCGAGATTTTTCCCCGCGGATGTCGCACCGTGGGAATGGTTGAAGCAGATCGGTGCGGCGCTGGGCTCGCTCGGGCCGGCGGGTGCTCCGGCCGCGCCGCCGGGCGTGCGGATCGAGGGCGCCGTGTGGCTGCACCCGTCCGTGAAACTGCCCGCGTATGCGACGTTGATCGGGCCGACGTGGATCGGTGAAGGAACCGAGATCCGCCCGGGCGCGTTTGTGCGAGGCAACGTGATCGCCGGCGCGAAGTGCGTGCTCGGGAACGCGTGTGAGTTCAAGAACGCGCTCCTCATGGATGGTGTGCAGGTCCCGCATTTCAGCTACGTCGGCGATTCGATCTTGGGGAACGGAGCCCACCTCGGCGCGGGCGTGATCTGTTCCAATCTCCGGCTCGACCAGCGCCCGGTGACCGTGCGGGTGGGGGAGGAGACGGTCGACACAGGATTGCGTAAGTTTGGGGCGATTCTCGGCGATCAGGCCGAGGTCGGCTGCAATGCCGTGCTGCAACCCGGCGCGGTGCTCGGCCGGCGCTCGCTGGTGATGCCACTGACCCCGTTTGCCGGTGTGCTGCCGGCCGCGACGATCGCGCGTAGCCGGCAAAGCGTGACGCTGATCCCGCGGCGCGATTGAGCGGGCGGGCGGAAAAATCGTTCTCGTTCTCCGAGAAGTTCTCGTTCTCTCTTTCCGACCCGAGAAAGAGAACGATCCCGAGCACGAGAACGATTCGATCCATGCGTATTCTGACTGGCATCACCCCTTCTGGCACGCTGCACATTGGCAATTATTTTGGCGCGATGCGCCCGGCCATCGAGCTGCAGGATCGCGGCGAGGCGTATTACTTCATCGCGGATTACCACTCGATGACTGCCCTCACGGACGCGCAGGCGCGTCGCGGTTTCACGCGGGGGATCGCGCTCGACTGGCTCGCGTGCGGACTGGACCCGAAGAAGGCTGTTTTCTGGCGGCAGAGCGATTTGCCCGAGGTCTGCGAACTCACCTGGCTCATCGGCTCGCTCACGCCGATGGGACTGCTGGAGCGCGCTCACAGCTACAAGGACAAGACCGCGAAAGGCATCTCGCCCAACTTCGGCTTGTTCGCCTATCCGGTGCTGATGGCGGCCGACATCCTCCTCTACGACACCAACCTCGTGCCCGTGGGAAAGGACCAGAAGCAGCACCTCGAGATGACGCGCGACATCGCGATCAAGTTCAACCAAACCTACGGCGAGACCTTCGTGGTGCCGGAAGAGGAGATTCGCGACGAGGTCGCCGTGGTGCCCGGCCTGGACGGGCAGAAGATGTCGAAGAGCTACGGCAACACCGTGGAGATTTTTGGCGACGAAAAGGCGCTACGGAAAAAAATCATGGGCATCGTCATGGACTCGCGCACGCCGGCGGAGCCCAAGCCCGACGCGGACAAGAATCTCGCCGTCCAGCTCCTCAAACTCGTGGCGCCCGTGGATGTCGCGGCCGATTACGAGAATCGTCTTCGCGCCGGTGGTCTCGGTTACGGCGATCTGAAGAAAGCGCTGTTCGAGCACTACTGGAATTACTTCGCACCTTACCGCGCCAAGCGCGCCGAGTTGGCGGCCAATCTCGATTACGTCGACGCTGTGTTGCGCGATGGAGCAGAGCGAGCGCGTGCGACCGCGAGCGTTGTGCTCAAACGCGCGCGCAAAGCCTGCGGCTTGGAGTGAGCCGCTGGCGCCGCCGGGTGCCGCTCATGTCGGGGTGTGCAACCGCACGGCGGCGACAATGATCTTCTTGATCGTGGCGAACGGCAGATCCGCCGGTCGCTTGAAGCGCAGACAGGACTTGCCGCAATCGAGATGGCCCAGATCCGCGCGATACGGATCAATCGCCTCGGGCGGCAGGTAGAGCGAATAGTGGTTCTTCTGCCGGTTGAAGGCTCCCACCATGTCGTCGCTGTCTCCTACCGCATACGTGGGCATGCCGAAGCGCATCGATTCGGTCACATGCCTGCCGCGGGTGAGCTCGGTGCGGATCTTTCGAAACAGTGTGCGTGCATCCTCGTCTTCGAGCGACGCGAGAAACTCATCCACCGTGGCAGCCTTCGAGCGCATGCGACCACGATGGGCAACCGCCCTGCATTGGCGAGACAGCAACGAGCGCCGGGTTTTGTGATCAACTTGGCGGCCGCGCCCGTTTCCCTTCGCGTTACACCACCACCGGTCGGGGCAACTCCAGCGCCGCCACTGCGCGCATGATCCGCTCGCTGGCGATCTGGTAGCGCTCTTTGCCCGAGGCGGGATCGTCATACGCCGCTGGCGGTAGTGCCGCACCGAATACGACGCTGACCGGCGTGCCGAAGCGCGGAATCTTCACGCCTTTCCCATACGCCTCGAATGACCCGAAGATCCGCGCGGGGATCACCGGCACCTGGGTCTTGCAGGCGAGCAGGCCGACACCGGCTTTGGCGCTTTGCAGCTGGCCATCGGGCGAGCGGGTGCCTTCCGGGAAGAGGATCAGCGCTTTGCCATCCTTGAGCGCCTTGAGCACGCGCTTGATTGCACTCACGTCCTGTCCGCCGTCGCGGTCGACAGGGATTGTGCCGACGGTGTCGAGCCACCAGGCGGGGAATCCGGGTTTCCAGAGCGTTTTCCGCGCGAAGAACGCAATCTGCCGAGGCACGCGGCAGCCGATGAACGGCGGGTCCATGAAGCTCGCGTGATTCGCCGCGATGAGAAACGCCGTGTCGCGGGGGAGATGCTCCATCCCGTGATACTCGCCGCGAAAACACGCGTCCGCGAAGACCGTAATCAGGTAATGGCAAAACCCATACACGGGCTCCATCTCGACCTGAGGAAACGCGCGATTCATGCGGACTGCAGCTTTGCCGAGATCTCGCCCGCGATCTGCTCGACGACCTGTTCGAGCGTGAGGTGGGTGCTGTCGATCAGCGTCGCGCCTTGCAGGCTCTCGCGTAGTCGCTGGCTGTCGAGGGTGTCGCGTTTGGCCACCTGATCCTGCAGTCCCTGTTGTTCGCGCCGGCGGGCGCGTTCCTCGGGATCGGCGAAAAGGAAATAGCGCAGGTCCGCGTCGGGAAAAATCTTCGAGCCAATGTCGCGACCTTCCATCACCAATCCACGGAAGCCATGTCCGCGCGCGGTGTCGGCCTGGCTGCGTTGGTAGTCGAGCAACGCGGCCCGCAGGGCTGGGATCGCGGCGAACGTCGCCACGTTAGCGGTGGTCTCCGCGCTGCGGATCTCCGCCTCCGGCACCTCGCGACCACCGATCTGCATCACTGCATTGCGACCGCGGACAGTTGTGGCGAGTGCGAGCCCGGCGAGAGCATCCTGCACGGCAGCCGGATCCGACGGCGCGATGCCCAGCCGCAGCAGTTCAGCTGTGATCGCGCGATAGTAGGAACCGGTGTCTGAGTGCAGGAAACTGAACCGCTCACTCAACGCGCGCGAAGTGGACGATTTTCCGGAGGCGGCGCCGCCATCGATGGCGACAATGATGAAGGGCGAGGACGGCATCTAGGCGGCCAACGATTTTTGACGGAGCGACTCCAGCAACTCAAAAAAGTGCGGGAACGTCTTCGCACAGCACGCGGGATTGGCAATGGTGAGCCACGGGCATCCATCACCGCGCAGGTCATGTGAACCGAGCACGCCGAAACTCATGGCGAAACGGTGGTCGCCATATGTTTCGATCGTTTGGTCTGGGCGCAGCGGCCGCGGATGAATTTCGAGCGCGTCCTCCGTTTCAATCACGTGCTGGCCGAGTCGAGTCAGTTCCCGCGCCATGCCGGCCACGCGATCGGTTTCCTGCTTACGCGTGTGAGCGATGCCGCTGATCCGCGTCGGCCCGTCGAGCAGTGGGGCGAGGGCGGCCAGCGTGAGAAACGTGTCCGAGAAACCGCTGAAATCGCGGGTTACGCCGTGCAGGATTTTTGCGCCGGAAAACTCCGTGGTCACGCCGGCGTCGCTCGTTTGTGCGGCGAGACCGACTTTCTCCAGCACGGCGGAAAACTGTGTGTCACCCTGCAAGCCGCCACCAGGTCCGCGCAGCCCGCGGAGCAGCAGCGAACCGCGCGTGACGAGCGGGAGCGCGAGATAGTAGCTCGCGGCGGTCGCGTCAGGCTCGATCGCGTAGGAGGCGGCGCCGAGGTCGTAGCGAGTGTCGTTTTGCACCGCGAGTTCGTCCTCGCTCACACGCACGACGGGTTTCTGGCCGAAATGCTCCATGAGGCGCGTCGTCATCTGGACAAAGGGCCAGCGCACTCCACCGACGAGCTTCACCTGGACGGGCGTCGTCGCCAGCGGTGACACCATGAGCAGAGCGGAGAGGAGTTGGCTGCTCTCGCGCGCATCGATGCTCACCGCGCCGCCGCGCAATCCGCGGGCGTGCACCTCCAGCGGAAAAAAGCCCTCCTCGCCCGTGCAGCGAATGTCGGCGCCCAGCGAGCGCAGCGCCTCGATCAATCCCTTCATCGGGCGTTTTCGCATCTGCGCGACGCCGTCGATGTGATACACGCCCGACGGAGCCGCCGCGCAGAGCGCCGTGAGAAAACGCGCCGCGGTGCCGGCGAGGCCGACGAAGAGTTCCGCCCGGTTCACCGAGAAACCCCGGCCCTGGGCCGAAACACGCAGCGTCAGCGCCGCCTCGTCCGCCGCCACGGCAATCCCGAGCGCACGCAGCGCTTCGACCATGAGGTGCGTGTCTTCGCTGAAGAGCGCACCCGTCAGCGTGACCGGTTGCGGGCAAAGCGCCGCAAGCATCAGCGCGCGATTCGTGAGGCTTTTGGAGCCGGGCAACGTCACCTCGCCGTGGACAGGGCGGGTGAAGGGCTGAATCGGCAGTAGGTCGGGCAGGGACATGAAGACACAGAGCGTCAAGGATCGGGCGCGCCGCTTCCAGCCCACAATTCAGGGCGGGTGAGGCGTGCGACGACACTTACACGCGAAACTCGCTCCGATAGGCGCGGCCGCGCTCGAGCCGCACCGTGAGCTCGGTGTAGTCTCGGTTGGCGAGCGCGATCTGGAACGCGTGCAATTCATCCTGATACTCACGCAGCGCGCGCAGGATCTCGTCGCGATTTTGTTCGATGATCGTGCGCCAGAGCTGCGGATCGCTGCCGGCGATCCGGGTTGTATCGCGCAGGCCGCCGCCGGCGAAGTTGCGCCATCGCGGGTCCTTCCGGGCGAGAAAGGCGCAGAGGCTCGAGGCGATCATCTGCGGCAGGTGGCTGATGTGCGCGACGATCTCATCGTGTTGATCGGGCGAAACGCTCACAGGCTCGCCACCGAGGGCACGCCAGAACTTCACGACCGTCGCGGCCGCGTTCTCATC
>JAEYQF010000318.1 GCA_023410155.1 Verrucomicrobiota bacterium
GGGGTCCCGGCCCCGACGCTCGACGGTAGGGCCGGGTCTCCGTTCCCGGCCTTTTCCATTGCGCTCGCTCGAGGAACGCAGAGGGGAGTCGGCGCCCTACCGCGCCAAAGAGCGCATCGAGTCGCGCCTTGTTGCGTCACGAGTCGAGCCTCGTTGCGTCTCGAGTCGAGACCGGGTCCGGACCAGGTCGAGCCAAGGTGCGGCTTGCGTCACGTCGCGAGCCCGACGCGGTTGCCGGCCCGGAGAAAGTGCCGTGCCAGTGGGCTGGGAGCGTGGACCGGCACGAGCGGAACTTCGCCGGCCGTGAGTTCGGAGAACTCACAGAGTTTCTGGATCAGATGCTCCTTCAACACCACCCCCGCCCGGAGCAGCGGGACGCGATGGGTCGTCGCCGGGGGATAAGGTTCAGCGAGCACGTCGAGAGTTTGAAGTTTGGCCGCCGGTTTTTCGCCGCGCGGGCTCGGCTGCGTGACGAATGCCAGGGTGACGAGTGCCGCGCCCAACTTGTAGTGATGGCGGATCACCGTCGCCTCGGCCGCGAGCGGATCGAGCCGGTCGGGATCGGCCAGAGGCTGCACGGCGAACGGTGCGATGACTTCACTGCCCATCGCGCGGAGGACAGAGCGAAGGGACTCGCGGAGCGAGGCCTGCATGCGCGTGCAGATGGCCTGGGCGGCGTCGCCATCCGTCTCGGCGTATCCAAGGTTTGAACACAGGGAGCGGAGACTCGCCTCGTCGGTCTCGAGGAAGAGATCGAGCCACTGTTGCTCTTTCGTCAGCAGAAGCCCGGACCACGCCACGACCCGGGCGTGCGGAATTCCGTGGGAGGCCCGGCGGGGTGTGTTGGGTTCGCCGCAGTGGCGCATGGCGCCGGCCATGACGGTGTCGATCTGGTGTCTCTCGAGCGCGGCTACACCCGTGGCGTGAGTGGGTTGGGCGGTCTCCGTTTTTTCGGTCGTCGGCGCGGGAGGAGGGGCGGCACGGCGTTGTTCCCGCGTGGCGATGAGTTCGCGCTCGAGGCCTGCGATGCGTTCGCGAAGTTCGTTCTGATGGTGGACTGTGCGCGCGGCGACGCGCAAGCGGGCCTGGAGTTCGAGGATGTTGAACGGCTTCGTGAGAAAATCGTCCGCGCCGGCGTCGAGCGCGGTCGCGAGTTCGGATTTTTCCTTGAGCGAAGTGAGGATCAGCAAATGGGGCTGAATCTCGAACGGGTGCTGGCGAAGCTTTGCACACAGTTCCGGTCCGGTGAGTCCGGGCATCATCCAGTCGAGCACCGCAATCTGCGGAGCACCAGGTCCGGTCATCGCGCGAAAGGCACTGAGTCCGTCTTCTGCGAGGACGACGTCGTAGTTCGATTGCCGCAGAAACGTGGACAGCACCTTTCTGGCGACGCCGTCATCGTCGGCGACCAGAACTGTCATGGGTGGGGAAAGGGGTAGGCACTATTTCGGCCCGAAGCCGGCGTGCTTGAGGGGCGATTTGGCGGTCGCCGGTGAAACTACTAGAGTTCGGCGGGAACTGGTCCGACGTGGTTGCGATTGTAGTGTCGGGCGAGCGCGGAGACGCGGTGCACCTCGATGAGGGGTGGTTGCGTGCGATCCTGCGCGTCGATGCCGATGCGGTCGATCAGTCGCTGGGTCAGGGCCAGGCCTTCCGGCATGAGCATGATTTCCTCCAGCTCCGGCGGTGGATAGGGCCGCACCAGGATGTCGAGGCGGCGCAGCTCGCTTGCGGTCTTGCGCACCAAGGGACTGCGCAAAGGCAGCAGGGAGACGGACACACGCGATTCGCCGGCGGCGAGGAACCAGGTCTTGCCGGCCCGGCGTGCGAGCGAACGGAGCAGGGGCGAACGTTCGGAGAGCG
Organism: Verrucomicrobiota bacterium; assembly: GCA_023410155.1. Lineage (GTDB taxonomy): Bacteria > Verrucomicrobiota > Verrucomicrobiia > Opitutales > Opitutaceae > Opitutus. The sequence continues at coordinate 1,864 of JAEYQF010000318.1, forward strand.
GGGCCTGAGGATCGAGCGGCGCGAAGAACGGCGTGCGGCGCGTGCGAAGTCGCTGCGCGAGTTCGTCGTTCAGCGCAATCTGCAGTCCGGCGCAAAAAGCTCTCAGGTTCTCGGGTTCGGAACGGACCCCGTGCGCTCCGAGGTAAAGCTGCTCGGCGGTGGTCAGCGGCGCCTCGATGAGCACATCGATCCAGAGTTCTTCACGCGTGAGCAGGAAGCCCGACCAGCCCAGCACCGCAGACTCGAACTTCTCGGGGGGCGCGACCAGGCGCATCGCTTGCCCGCTGGCCGCCGAGAGCGCCTCGACCAGGGCGGGCTCCACTTGCGCTGGCTGCAGAGCGCCGACGTCGTCGAGCAGCGGCGCGGCTGCTTCGGCTTCGAGGGACTCCGGCTCGAAGAGCGCGACGTGCTGCTGAAGTGCGGCGGACACGTCGGTGACTTGCCGGTGCAACGCAAACTGCCGCTCAATCGCACGGGCGGCCACCCGGAGCCGGGCCTGCGTTTCGACGATGTTGAACGGCTTGATGAGAAAATCGTCGGCCCCGGCGTCGAGCGCAGCGGCGATATCGTGTTTCTCTTTCCGTGCGCTGAGGATGATCAGATACGGCTGCACCGAGAACGGGTGCTCGCGGAGGCGCGTGCAGAGTTCCGGACCGCTCAGGCCGGGCATCATCCAGTCAAAGATCGCCACGAGGGGAGCGTCAGGGCCAAGCATCACCTCCAGGGCCTGATTGCCGTCTTCCACGACGATCACGTCGTGTTGCGACTGGCGCAAAAACGTCTGCAGGACCTTGCGGGCAACGGTATCGTCGTCGGCGACGAGGATCTTCATGGAAGGTGGACGCCCGGAAGTTATGGATCGACGTGAGGAGCACGAGCCGATTGTGGCGCGTGGTCAGAGTCGCGTTCGTCATCACGGTTTTGCCCGTTGCATTTGAGGAGGCGCACCGCACGATTTGCGGGCCCATTTCCGCCATGTCCCAGCCGGCCCCTCTCGACATCGATCACGTCGCCAAACTCGCGCGTCTCGCCCTGACGCCCGAGGAGAAAACACGTTTCTCCGCGCAGCTCGGCGATGTGCTCCACCACATCGAACAACTCTCGAAAGTGGATGTAAGCGGCGTCGAACCGACCGCGCACGCATTCCCCGTCGTCAACGTCTGGGCCGACGATGTCGCCCGTGCCGGCCTGCCGGTCGCCGAGGCGCTGCGCAACGCTCCCGCGCAACGCGAAAACATGATCGTGGTGCCCAAGGTCGTGGAATGAGTTTCCTCGCCACAGAAAAGACGGAGCTTGGAGGGGACTGACACCTTGTCCCGTGTTTCTCCATGAGCCCTGTGCCTCTGTGGTTCCCCTCACTCACTTAGGATGGCCAAAGACCTCTTCTACCAATCCATCGCCGAGCTCTCCGCTTCACTCGCGGAGAAAAAACTTTCCTCCGTCGAGCTGACGCGTGCCGTGATCGAGCGCACGAAGGCCGTCGAGCCGCGCGTGCGGGCGTTCAACTCGTTCGACGAAGCCGATGCGCTCGCGCAGGCGGTCGCCTCCGATGCCCGCCGCGCGGCGGGTGAGGAGAGGGGACCGCTCGATGGCATCCCGATCGCGTTGAAAGACGTGATCGCGGTGAAAGACCAGCCGCTCACCGCGTCGAGCAAGATGCTCGCGAATTTCGTCTCGCCTTACGACGCCACCGTGACGCAAAAGCTGAAACACGCCGGCGCAGTCCTGTGGGGTCGTCTCAATCTCGATGAGTTTGCGATGGGCTCCTCGACGGAAAACTCGGCGATGCACCCGACGCACAACCCGTGGGATCTCACGCGCG
>JAEYQF010000330.1 GCA_023410155.1 Verrucomicrobiota bacterium
CGGCGAGCAGGTGATCCCAGCCCGTGATCGGATGCAGGGCGCCGGCGGAGAAGTCCCAGCCGAAGTCATGTCCGTCGTGACCGGGGTGGGCGAGCGCGATGGTCGGGCAGGCGATCAGTGCAGTGAGCGTGGCGGCAGAGCGGAGCAGGGAGCGCATGGGCGTGGGTGTTGGGGAGAGAACGGGAGCAAAATGCGGGCCAGTCGATTACCGTCCGAGGAGGTGCTTCATGAGGAACGCTGCTTGCAGGCTGGCGAGTTCCTTCAGGCCTTTCTGCGCAAGGCCGACCAGCCCCTGCAGCTGATCGGCAGAGAAGGTGGCTTCCTCGCCCGAGCTTTGCAGTTCCACGAACTGGCCGCGGCCGGTCATGACGATGTTGGCATCGACCTCGGCGTCCTTGTCCTCGAGGTAATTCAGGTCGAGCAGCGTCTGCCCCTGAAACACGCCGGCGCTCACGGCCGCGACGGAATCGGTGAGCGGGTTGTCGGCGAGCTTCTTCGCGTCGATCAGCTTCTGGATCGCGAGACGGGCCGCGAGCCATGCTCCCGTGATGGAAGCGGTGCGGGTGCCGCCGTCGGCCTGGAGCACGTCGCAATCGACCCAGAGGGTGTTCTGGCCGAGTTTCTGGAGATCGATCACCGCGCGAAGGGACCGGCCGATGAGGCGCTGGATCTCGATGTTGCGGCCGTCCGGTTTGCCTTTCGCGATCTCGCGTGGCTTTCGCTCCAGCGTCGAGTATGGCAACATCGAATACTCAGCCGTGAGCCAGCCGCCGGGGACCTTCTGCTGTTTCATCCATGTCGGCACGTTGGGCTCGATCATGGCAGCGCAGATCACGCGGGTGGCCCCGAACGAGACGAGCACCGAACCGGTCGCATGCGGAGCGACGTTGGCTTCGAAGCTGACGGGTCGGAGTTCGTCGGCCTTGCGGCCATCCAGACGAGCGGGAGCAGAAGACATGGCGCTGAAGCTACGAGCAGACCGCGGGACCGCCATCCCGAAAGTGAAGCGCGCCGCGGCGTCCTCAGTGTTCGGCGCGCTCGCTGACGTCGACGGGCTTGATGGTCGTCGTGTGAAAGGCCGGATCGCGCGTCATGAAGGCGATGAGCCGGTCATTGAAATCCTTCGCGGGATCGTGGCCCATTTTCTTCAAGGCCTGGGTCAGGGCGGCGACCTCCACGAGTCGCGCCATGTCCCGGCCCGGGCGGACGTAGAGTTCCACGTGGGGCAGGCGCATGCCGAGGATTTCGTAGAAGTTCTCCTCGAGACCGGTGCGCTCCTCGACCACGTCGGGAGTCCACTCCTGCAACGAGACGACCAGGTCGATGCGTTTCTCCAGGCGGATCGATTTCACGCCGAACATCTCTGCGATGTTGATGATGCCGATGCCACGGCACTCCATGTAGCCGCGATTCAGCGGGCGGCTGGACGCCATCAATTCACGCTCGTCGAGCAGTTTGATGACGGTGAGATCGTCGGAGACGAGCGAGTGGCCGCGTTCGATGAGGGCGAGGGCGCACTCACTCTTGCCGACGCCGCTGCTGCCGCGGAGCATCACGCCGACGCCGCGGATATCGAGGGTGGTGGCGTGTTCGGTCGAGTTGGGGGCGAACTCGTTGTCGATGCAGAGTGTCGCCAGATTCACGAAGTTCATCGTGATCATCGGCGTGCGCAGCAGCGGCAGGTTCATCTCGCGGGCGATGGCGCGCATCGCCGGCGTCGGATTGAAGTTGCGCGTCAGGATCAGGCAGGGGATCTGACGCTTCGCCATCCCGCGAAAGATTTCGAGCTGCTGGGCTTCGGGGATCGTCTTGAGAAACGTCATCTCCGCGGCGCCGAGCACCTGAATGCGCTTATTGGCGAAATATTTGAAGAACCCGGTGAGCGCGAGGGACGGCCGATTGATGCTGCCTTCGCGGATGAGCCGGTGGAGTCCGCCATCGCCGGTGAGCAGCTCGAGTTTCAGCTTGTCGCGATAGCTTTCGAAGAAGTGGGCGACCGTGATGCCGTGAATGGCTTTTTGCATGGGGCGGCGAACAGGTTGAGAGCTGAGAGAGGGAAGTTAAGAGTTCGGGGCGGAACAGGTCGAAGCGCGAGTGTGAGGGCGATCCTGTCTCTCAACTCTCATCCCTCAACTCTCAACTCGCTTGCTCACAGATTGAAATCTTCGCCGAGGTAGAACTTGCGCGCCTGTTCGTCCTGGATGAGGAAGCTGCCGGAGCCCTCGGTGAGGACCTTGCCCTTGTGGATGAGGTAGGCGCGATCCACGATGCGAAGCGTTTCGCGGACGTTGTGATCAGTCACGATGACGCCGATGCCGCGAGCCTTGAGGTCCAGGATGATCTTCTGCACCTCGGCCACCGAGATCGGGTCGATCGCGGCGAAGGGTTCGTCCATCAGCAGGAATTTCGGACGCGTGACGAGCGCGCGGGCAATCTCGAGTCGCCGGCGTTCGCCGCCGGAGAGCGTGTAGGCCTTTTGCTTCGCGACATGCGTGAGGTGTAGTTCCTCGAGGTGCGCGCGGACTCGAGCGGCGCGTTCGCGGCGGGGCACGCCGACCACTTCGACGATGGCGAGGATGTTCTCCTCGACGGTGAGCTTGCGAAAGACGGACGCCTCTTGCGGAAGGTAGCCGATGCCGTGGCGCGCGCGCTGGTGCATCTTGAGCCGCGTGATGTCCCGGCCGTCGAGCTTCACGCGCC
>JAEYQF010000338.1 GCA_023410155.1 Verrucomicrobiota bacterium
GGGATAGGTTTGATGAACGACGAATGATGATGGAGGGGGCGGAGATCCGCCTTCCTCTATCATTCGGAGTTCTAAATGCCTGAAAAAACTCCACAACATGCTTGCATAAGTCATAGAATAAGTCCTCCCTGCGGTCCGGGCTTTCCGCTTCTATCCGTCACGCGGCTGGCGCACTAGCCAATGAATATCCAATACCCGATGTCAAGGAATACTCCAACTTGAACATTGGTCATTGATCTATGGCTATCGGGTATTTGGGGATCTGCGTAAGTGGCGTAGCCGTAAAGCCCACAAGCGAGGCTTCGCGAGTGCGGACTTGCAGGCGCAGCCACGCCCTGCCGGGAGTTCGCCCGATAGATGAGGAACGATCACACCTTCCCGCGCATCGCTTCGGCGGTGTAGGATCCTTTCACCTTCACCAGCTCTTCCGGCACACCTTCAAAAAGCACCGATCCACCGGCATCACCACCTTCGGGACCAAGGTCGATCACATGATCGGCGCATGCGATCACATCGGTGTTGTGCTCGATCACCAGCACGCTGTGGCCATTGTCTATCAGCATCCAGAACGCTTTCAGCAGTTTGGCGATGTCGTGGAAATGAAGACCTGTCGTCGGTTCATCGAAGATGAAAAGCGTTCGTTTTTCATCATTACCTTTCGTGAGGAAACTCGCGAGCTTGATCCGCTGTGCTTCACCGCCGCTCAATGTGCTGCTGCTCTGGCCGAGCTTCACGTACCCGAGGCCCGTCTCCTGCAACGGCAGGATCTTTTGAATGATGCGGTTGGCGCAGGTGGAGTTCGCTGCATGATTCTGGAAGAACACGATCGCATCATCCACGGTAAGATCGAGCACATCGGCCACGTCCTTCCCGTCGAACTTCACCTCCAGGATCTCTTCCTTGAAGCGCTTGCCATGACAGGCATCACAGGTAAGGTTGATGTCGGCCATGAACTGCATTTCGATGTGCACTTCGCCTTCGCCCTGGCATTGCTCGCAACGGCCGCCATCAACATTGAAACTGAAAAAGCTCGGCTTGTAGCCGCGCACCTTCGCCAATTCCTGGTCGCTGTACAGTTGGCGGATCTCGTCCCACGCCTTCACATACGTGACCGGATTGCTCCGCGATGATCGGCCGATCGGATCCTGATCGACCATTTCAACGGCCTGGATGCGGTGCAGATCGCCTTCGATCCCGCTATGGTCGCCGGGCCGATCGCTGAAGCCTTCGAGCTCGCGCTTCAAGGCAGGGTAGAGGATCCGTTTCACCAACGTGGTCTTTCCGCTTCCGCTCACACCGGTTACCACCGTGAGCATGTTCAGCGGAAATGCGACATCAATGTTCTTGAGATTGTGTTCACGCGCGCCGCGCAGGATGAGTTTGTCCTTCACCGACCGGCGCCGTTTCGGGATCGGGATCTTCTCTCTTCCGGTGAGGTATTTCGCGGTGAGGCTTTCGCTTTTTACCAGATCGGCGTGCGTTCCGGTGAAGACGACCTGTCCGCCGTGCGTGCCGGCCATTGGCCCCATGTCGATGATGTGATCCGCGGCACGCATCACTTCCTCATCGTGTTCCACCACGATCACCGTGTTGCCCAGATCGCGCAGTTTGATCAGCACCTGGATCAGGCGATGCGTATCGCGCGTGTGAAGCCCGATGCTCGGTTCATCCAGGATGTACATGCTGCCTACAAGGCTGCTGCCGAGGCTCGTCGCGAGGTCGATCCGCTGTGTTTCGCCACCGCTTAGCGTGTTGCTGCGCCGATCCATCGTGAGGTAGCCGACACCGACATCCACGAGATATTGCAGGCGGTTCGTGATCTCCTTCAACAAACGTGAAGCGATCCGCTGATCATGCTCGTTGAGTTGAAGATCGCGAAAGAACCCAAGGCTTTCCTGCAGTGGCAGCCGGGCGAGCTGGGTGATATCGCGGCCACCGACCTTTACATAGCGGGCCTCCTTCCGCAGGCGTGTGCCTTCACATTCCGGGCAGGTCGTTTTCCCGCGGTAGCGGCTGGCAAGTACGCGGTACTGGATCTTGTAGCTCTTCTCTTCCACATAGTCGAAGAACCGATCGATGCTGCGCACGCCGCGGGCACCTTTCCAAAGCAGATCGCGCTGGGCGGCCGTCAGTTCGCGGTACGGGCGGTGGATCGGGAAATCATGCCTCGAACTATCGCGGATGAAATCCTCCTTCCATTCGCTAAGCTTTTCGCCGCGCCAGGGTGCCACGGCATTATCGTAAACGCTGAGGCTCTTGTCGGGGATCACCAGGTCCGGATCGATGCCGATCACGTTCCCATAGCCTTCGCATCTCGGGCATGCTCCGATCGGATCATTGAAGCTGAAAAGGTTCGGTGAAGGTTCCTCGAACTTCAATCCATCGGCCTCGAACTTGTCGCTGAAGCCCAGTTGGCGCTGTTTCCCTTTTGCATCTTCACCCAGGAGAATAAGTTCACCCTGACCTTCAAAGAAAGCTGCTTCGGCACTGTCGGCAGCGCGGCTCTCGATCTCGCTATCGATCCGTTCATCACCCACACCTTCACGCTCCACCACCACACGATCGATCACCAGGAACCATGTGCCTTTCAGTTGTTTCTTTCCTTCCAAAAGATCCTCCATGCGGTGGATCTCCTTTCCATCATGCACGCGGGCGAATCCTTGCTGCTGAAGGATCTCCAGATGCTGACGTAGATCACGGCCAGCGGGCACATGAATGGGGGCAAGGATCAATAC
>JAEYQF010000388.1 GCA_023410155.1 Verrucomicrobiota bacterium
CGAGATCGTAGAACACCTTGAGCTTGCCGATACAGTCGTTGAGCACCGCTGTCGCCTCGAGTGCATCGGGACAATAGGAGGTCACGATCCCGACATCGGCGTCCGCCAGTTCCTGCCACACCCGGGCCCGAACCTCGGACCACGCCTGGTAGATCACCAGTTCGCCGCACTCGAGTTTGGTGAGGTCGCGATGGGTCGAGTAATACTCACGATCCGCCTCGAAGAACACGATCCGGTGCCCGCGCTCCGCGAGAGCGCGACAAAGCCCGCGCCACAGCGTGGCATGTCCATTGCCCCACGAAGAGCTGAGCGTGAGTCCAAAGATGACGAGCTTCATGGGCAGAGCCGCGCGCGCAAGTGACGGCGGGTCGACGGTTCGGGGAAAATCGTGCGCACGGCGGCTCCGACACGACCGGGCGATGCCGGTTTGTTCTTGCACGTGAATTCCCCGCTTCCACGCGCCCGAAGCACGGACCGGGCGAATTGCCGAACGCGCGACGGGGCATCCTCCCCGGGCGCACTCAGGTCCTCCGCGCTCCGCGATGAGGAGATCCTTTTCAGGGTTCTATTCTCCCTCTGGGAAGCCCGTGCGGCGCGCCCCACTCAGGACTTTGCGAACTCCTGCTGCGATCAATTCGACCCTGCATCGGCCAGCGCGAGCCACAGGAACGTTTACAGCGTTCATTTTACTATCGCGACACATCCAAACACAGCGCCCACCCCGCGTTGAATGTCTCAACGGACGGGCGGGAGCTCTTGGTGCCTTGCCCAATGCCAAAGCGTATTCTGATCACCGGAGGCGCAGGCTTCATCGGTTCCCACCTTGCGGACAATCTGCTCCGCCACGGCCATGAGGTCCGCGCGCTCGATTGTCTCTCTCCGCAGGTCCACGGCGTCGATCGCCGCCGTCCGGCCTATCTCGATCCCGAGGTCGAGCTGATCGTCGGCGACGTTTGCGACCCGGCCGCAGTGCGCCGCGCTCTTCAGGGGGTGGACGCCGTCTACCATTTCGCCGCCAAGGTCGGTGTCGGCCAGAGCATGTATCAGATCGCCGACTACACCCAGGTGAACAACGCGGGCACGGCGGTCCTGCTCGAAGCCTTGGTGGAGAATCCCGTCGAACGACTCGTCGTGGCCTCGAGCATGAGCATCTACGGCGAAGGCCTCTACCGCACGGCGGATGGCGAACTGGTGCCGGGCCACGAGCGCCCGATCGCGCAGTTGCAAGCCCGGGACTGGGAACTGCGCGATGCGAGAGGCCGCCCGCTCACTCCGGTTCCCACCCCGGAAACCAAGACGCCGACGCTCGCCTCCGTGTATGCACTTTCCAAATACGACCAGGAGCGCATGTGCCTGATCGTGGGCCGCGCGTATCGCATCCCGACGGTGGCGCTCCGGTTCTTCAACGTCTACGGCCCGCGGCAGGCGCTCTCCAACCCCTACACGGGCGTGATGGCGATCTTCGCCTCGCAGCTGCTCAACGACCTGCCGCCGCTCATCTTCGAGGACGGGCTGCAGCAGCGCGATTTCATCCACGTGCGCGACCTCGTCGACGGTTGCCGCCTCGCGCTGGAGACGCCCGACATCGCGGGCGAGGTGTTCAATCTCGGCAGCGGCAACCGCTACACGGTGCGGGAGGTCGGCGAGCGCGTCGCCGCTGCGCTGGGCCGCGATCAGGTCGAACCCAAGATCATCGAGCGGTATCGCGTCGGCGACATCCGTCACTGCTTCGCCGACACGTCGTGCGCGCGCCGCCGACTCGGCTTCGAACCGCGCATCGGTTTCGACGAGGGCATCGCCGATCTCGTCGGCTGGCTCGACCGGCAGGATGTCCACGGCCGCGCGCCCGATGCGCGCACTGAACTCGAGTCGCGCGGGCTCACTGTCTAGCAATGCCGGCCGAGGGAAGAACGGCCGTTTTCACCGGACCCAGGTCGGTCCGCATCGAGTCCCGAGTCGTGCCTGAACCGGGCGCGAATCAGGTGCGCGTGCGCCTGGAAGGCTGCGGCGTGTGCGGCTCAAATCTGCCCGTGTGGCAGGGCCGCCCGTGGTTCGAGTATCCGCGGGAGCCGGGTTCCCCGGGACACGAAGGCTGGGGAATCGTCGACGCGATCGGCGCGGCCGTGACCACCGTTTCGCCGGGCGATCGCGTCGCTGCGCTCTCGTATCACGCGTTTGGCGACTATGACCTGGCCGAGGCCGCGCAGATCGTGGCGCTGCCCAAGATCGTCGAAGATCAGCCGTTCCCCGGCGAAGCGCTTGGCTGCGCTATGAATGTTTTTGCGCGCAGTGAGATCCGCGCTGGCGACACAGTGGCGATCGTGGGCATCGGTTTCATGGGGGCCCTGCTTACCCAGCTCGCCAGCCGCGCGGGTGCGCGGGTGATCGCGATGTCGCGGCGCGACTATGCACTCAAGATCGCCCGCCAGATGGGTGCGAACTATGCGCTCTCGATGAGCGATCGCGGGGCGCTGCTCGAGATCGTGAAGGATCTCACCAACGGTCGCGGTTGCGAGCGCGTGATCGAGGCCACGGGTTTCCAGGAAGCTCTCGATCTCGCCACCGAGCTCACTGCGGAGCGAGGCCGCCTGATCATCGCCGGCTACCACCAAGACGGACTGCGCCAGGTCAACATGCAGCTCTGGAACTGGCGCGGGCTCGACGTGATCAACGCGCACGAGCGCGAGATGCACGTTTATGTGGAAGGGATGCGAGCGGCGGCTCGCGCCATTACCGATGGCCAGCTCGATCCGAGCTCCCTCTACACGAGTGTTTTTTCTCTCGAGCAAATCGAGGAGGCCTTTCGCGGGCTGGAGGAGCGCGACGGTAGTTTCCTCAAAGCCCTACTCGTCTACGACCGCTGATGACCGAGACTTCCCGCTCCTCCTCCCTCACCGAACGCCGCCTGGCTCCCGCCCGCCCGCGACTCGGATTTGCCGGCGCAGGCTGGATCGGTCGGCACCGGCTCGGCGCGATTGCCGCCGCACACTTCGCCGACATCGTGGCGATCTACGACCCAGCGCCTGCCTGCGCTCGTGAAGCGCTCGCGCACGCTCCGTCGGCCTTGCTCACGACCAGTTTCGACGAACTGCTCGCGTGCGACCTCGACGGCGTCGTGATCGCCACACCGAGCGCGCTGCACGCTGAGCAAACGATCGCCGCACTCCATCGCGGGCTGGCGGTGTTCTGTCAAAAACCGCTCGGACGTTCCCGCGAGGAAACCGTTCGCGCGATCTCCGCCGCACGGCAGAACGATCGCCTGCTGCAGGTCGACCTCTCCTATCGCTTCACCGCGGGCGCGGAGGCAATCAGCCAACTGATTCGCGAAGGAACGATTGGGGAAGTTTACGGAATCGAGGCGGTGTTCCATAACGCTTATGGACCCGACAAACCGTGGTTCTACGATCCGCGCCTCTCGGGCGGTGGATGTCTGCTCGACCTCGGAATCCACCTGGTCGACCTCGCCCTCTGGTCACTGGATTTCCCCGCAGTCACGGCGGTGTGTGGTCATCTGCTGCATCAAGGGAGGCCATTGCGCGACCGATCGACCGAAGTCGAAGACTACGCTGCGGCGCAGTTCGTGACCGCCACAGGCGCCAGTGTGCAACTCGCCTGCTCGTGGAAGGCGCCCGCCGGCGCGGATGCGCTCATACGTATCCATTGGCTGGGCACGCGAGGCGGCGCGTTGCTCCAGAATGTCGGCGGTTCGTTCTACGATTTCACCGCCGAGCATCTGCTGCCGGATCGTTCGCGTCGCGTGCTCGCGCAGCCGCCTGACGCGTGGGGCGGCCGGGCAGCGGTGGCGTGGGCTCGGCAACTCGCACAGTCGCCGGCCTTCGATCCCTCCGTCGAACACCTCGAGACGGTAGCCGCCGTTCTCGACCACATCTACGGCCGGCACTCATGAGCTCCCGGTTCACCGTGCGACGCATCCTCATGACCACCGACGCAGTCGGCGGTGTGTGGACGTATGCGGTCGATCTCTGCCGCGCGCTCGGCGCTCACGGAGTCGAGGTCGTGCTCGCCACGATGGGCCCCCCGCCCCGTCCGGACCAACGTTTCGAAGTGGCCGCACTCGACAACGTGGCCCTGATCGAGAGTTCCCACCGGCTAGAGTGGATGGAGGATCCGTGGGACGACGTCGGCCGCGCGGGCGCGTGGCTGCTTGAGCTCGAAGATCATTTTCGGCCCGACGTGATCCACCTCAACGGTTACGTGCATGGGGCTCTCCCCTGGCGCGCACCGGTCTTGGTCGCGGCTCATTCATGCGTGCTCTCTTGGTGGCACGCCGTGCGCGGCGGCGAACCTCCGGCCGAGTGGAACCGATACCGCGACAGCGCCCGCGGCGGCCTCCAAAGCGCCGACCTCGTGGTCGCGCCCACTCGGGCGATGCTCACGGCGTTGCACGCTCATTACGGATTTCTCCCGCGCACGGACGTAATCCCGAACGGCCGGCACCTCGCAGACCTGCCGACCGCACCCAAAGAACCGTTCGTGCTGAGCGTCGGACGTCTGTGGGACGACGCCAAGAACGCGGCAACACTGGCCCAAGCCGCGCGCGACTTGCCGTGGCCGGTCCGTCTCGCCGGCAGCACCAACGATCCGGAAAACCGCAGCAACGGTTTTGCAGGCGTGCAGCTGCTGGGGCTGCTGCCTTCGGCGGAGTTGATGCAGGAATTTGCCAGAGCCTCGATCTATGCGCTTCCGGCGCGCTACGAACCATTTGGCTTGTCCGTGCTGGAAGCCGCGGCCGCTGGTTGCGCGCTGGTGTTGGGTGACATTGCCAGCCTTCGGGAGGTTTGGGGCGACGCCGCAGTTTACGTGCCGCCCAACGACGTCGGCCGGCTTCAACAAACGCTCCGCGAACTGATTGCGGATGCACCCCGGCGCGAAGCACTCGCGCGCCGCGCGGCCGCGACCGCTGCTTGCTACACCACGACTCTCATGGCCGAGCGCTATGTCGCGGCCTACGCGCAACTCTCGCACGGCGCGCCGGTCCACGAATCTGCCGCTGGCACTCTGGCATGAAGATCCGCCTCTTTTATCACTCCCTGCTCTCGGACTGGAACCACGGCAACGCGCATTTTCTGCGCGGGATCGTCTCTGAGTTGCAGGCGCGCGGGCACGACGTGCTGGTCTATGAGCCGAAAGACAGCTGGAGCCTCACCAATCTCCTCGCCGAACATGGGCGCGGACCTCTGCGGAAGTTCCGCGAAACGTATCCGGGACTCAAAAGCGTGCGCTATGATCCGATGCATTTCTCGGTCGCGCGTGCCGTAGCCGGAGCGGATCTGGTCATCGTCCACGAATGGAGCCCGCCGCACGTGGTAAAACAACTCGGCGAACTGCGCCGCCAGCGTGAGTTCGTCCTCCTGTTTCACGACACCCATCATCGGCTCGTGACCGATCGCGACGCGATGCGCGCCTTCGATCTCAGCCACTACGATGGCGTGCTCGCCTATGGCGAGGTGCTGCGCCGCCTCTATCTCCGCGAAGGCATGGCGCAGCGCGCGTGGACCTGGCATGAAGCGGCCGATCCGCGCGTATTTCACCCGCTGCCCGATACGAAGCCGGCAGGCGATCTGGTATGGGTGGGAAACTGGGGCGACGATGAACGCACCGAAGAGCTGATGGAGTTTCTGATTCGGCCGGTGAAAACGCTCGGACTCAAAGCGCGCGTCTACGGCGTGCGTTATCCCGAACACGCCCGCGCTGCTCTCGCAGACGCTGGCATCGACTACGGCGGCTGGCTCCCGAACTTCGAGGCGCCGAAAGTCTTCGCACAATTCAAGGTCACCGTGCACGTCCCGCGCCGGCCCTACGTGAAGGCGCTGCCCGGCATCCCGACTATTCGCCCGTTCGAGGCGCTAGCCTGCGGCATTCCCCTCGTGTGCTCGCCGTGGCGCGATGCGGAGCACCTCTTCACGCCCGGCGATGATTTCCTGGTCGCGCGCAACGGTGCGCAGATGACGCGGCACCTCCAATCCCTGTTAGGGGATCCCGCGCGGCGTCGGCGCCTCGCCGCTCATGGCCTGGCCACCATCCGGGCCCGCCACACCTGCTCCCGACGGGTGGACGAGCTGCTCGAGATTCACGCCAGCCTGGTTGCCGAACGTCGCCTGATCGTGGTCCCGGCCGCGCGCCTCTTCCGTCGTCGTCCCGTCGCCGCCCAGGAAGCGGCGGCCGGTTGACCCCTCGCCTACCCCATGCCTCGCCCACTCAACATCGCGTTCTTCGGCTCGAGTCTCGTCTCCGCGTTCTGGAATGGCGCGGCGACTTACTACCGCGGCATCGTGCGTGCTCTCGCGGAGCGCGGACACCGGGTGACGTTCTACGAACCCGACGCGTATCACCGGCAACAGCATCGCGACATTCCCGATCCCGATTGGGCCAGGGTCGTCGTGTATCCAGCCACGCAAGACGCCGCGCTCGCCGCGGTCGCGCAGGCGCGCGGCGCCGATCTCGTCATCAAGGCCTCGGGAGTCGGCGTGTTCGACGAATTACTCGAGGCTGCGGTGCTCGAGTTGCAACGCCCGCGCACGCTGGTGGCGTTCTGGGACGTCGATGCCCCGGCCACGCTCGAGCGCATCATGCGTGATTCACAGGATGCGTTCCGGCCGCTGATTTCCTGTTACGACCTGATCCTCACCTACGGCGGGGGTGACCCGGTGGTGGAAACCTACGAGAACTTCGGCGCGCGGCGTTGTGTGCCGATCTACAATGCGCTCGATCCGCACACGCACTTCCCTGTGCCGCCGGACCCGCGCTTCACGGCCGATCTGGCGTTTCTCGGCAATCGCCTGCCGGATCGTGAGCGCCGGGTGGAGCAGTTCTTCCTGCAGGCAGCCGAGTCGCTCCCGCAGCGCAATTTCCTGCTCGGCGGCAGTGGCTGGGAAACGAAACGGCTGCCCGCGAACGTGCGCCACGCCGGTCACGTTTTCACGCGCGATCACAACGCCTTCAACTGCACGCCTTCTGCCGTGCTTAACATCAATCGCGAGAGCATGGCCCGGTTCGGGTTCTCGCCGCCGACGCGGGTTTTCGAGGCCGCGGGCGCGGGCGCCTGCCTCATCACCGACGCATGGGAAGGGATCGAGTGCTTCCTCGAGCCCGGCGAAGAGGTGTTGATCGCCCGCGACGGGCAGGACGTCGCCGAACACCTCGGCCGGCTCACTCCCGAGCGGGCGCAACGCATCGGTCGCGCCGCCCTCCGCCGCGTGCTCGATTCACATACCTACGCGCATCGTTGCGCACAGCTCGAAGCGGTGCTCGAGGGCCGCACGCTCGCCGCCTCTGTTTCTCCCCGCGCATGAACTTCGTCTTTCTTGGCCTCTCCATCACTTCCTCCTGGGGCAATGGGCACGCGACGACATATCGCGGGCTGGTCCGGGAGCTCGCCCTTCGCGGACATGACATCCTCTTCCTCGAGCGTGACGTGCCCTGGTATGCGGACAACCGGGATGCGCCGCGCTTCCCGTTTGCAGAAGTCGGGCTTTACCGCTCCTTCGCCGAGCTGAAGCGGCTCTACGCTGCGCGTATCCGAGAAGCGGATGCAGTGATTGTCGGTTCCTACGTGCCCGAGGGCGCGACTATCGGCGACTGGGTGACCCGGCAGGCGCAGGGCGTCACCGCCTTCTATGACATCGATACTCCCGTCACGCTGGCGAAGCTGAAGACCGGTAGCATCGACTATCTCACCCCGGAGCTGATCCCGCGCTACGATTTCTACTTCTCGTTCACTGGCGGCCCCACGCTGCGTCGCCTCGAGGAGGAGCTCGGCTCTCCGTGTGCGCGGCCGCTCTACTGCTCGGTCGATCCGACGCACTATTATCCGGAGCGGATCGAGGGCCAGTGGAAGCTGGGTTATCTCGGCACCTACAGTGCGGACCGGCAACCGACCCTCGATCGCCTGCTGGTGCGGGCGGCCGAGATGATGCCCCAGGAACAGTTCGTCGTGGCTGGTCCCCAATATCCGGATACGCTCGTCTGGCCGGATAACGTTCAGCGCA
The DNA here is from genome assembly GCA_023410155.1 of Verrucomicrobiota bacterium. Taxonomy (GTDB): domain Bacteria; phylum Verrucomicrobiota; class Verrucomicrobiia; order Opitutales; family Opitutaceae; genus Opitutus. The sequence goes on from JAEYQF010000388.1 coordinate 8,010, forward strand.
TCGCCCACCTCGCGCCGGCGAAACACCGCCATTTTTACAACCAACAGTTCTTCACGCTCAACGTGACGCGCGCCGACATGATCGCTGCCGGCTACTCGCCCAGCGTGCGGCTGTTCGAGGCGGCCGCGTGCGGCACGCCGATCATCAGCGATGCGTGGGCCGGACTGGAGGATTTCTTCACGCCGGGCAGTGAGATTCTCATCGCCCAGTCCACCGAGGAGGTGGTTTCGCTCCTTCGCGATACGCCGCCGGAGCGCGCGGCCGCGATCGGGGCTGCAGCCCGCCGGCGCGTCCTCCACGAGCACACCGCCGCGCATCGCGCCGTCGAACTGGAATGTCATCTTCGCCCCTCCGTGCGCAATCATCAGGCGTTGCGGGAATCCCCGAAGCGCGAGCGGGGCGCCCCTCTTGCGCTT
>JAEYQF010000395.1 GCA_023410155.1 Verrucomicrobiota bacterium
GTGGAGGTCCTCGCGGTGGAGCGGACCGGTAAGGAGGTGCGGGTGACTTATCGGGAAAAGACTCCGCAACTCGGCGGCATGGTGACGCAGACGCTGACGGCACCTTGGGCGGTGATTGCATGGCCGGGGGCCGACACAAAAATCCTCCTCAACGCGGCGAAATCTCCGGCCGCGGCCGCGAAACCCGAACGTCGTTAACGTCCGAGCCTCCGCGCGCTAGCGGGCGGTGACCTGCACCGGGCGTCGCGCCAAGGTCTTCGCGCCCTGGCCGGCAACATAGCGAAGTTCGTAGGCGCCGGTGTCGGCACCGACCGTGATTTCGAGCGGTGAGCCGCGCGTCGTGTCGGCGTAAGCGCGGTAGTGGCCCTCCGGAGTGCCGCGCGGCACGAGCGTGATGTAGTCGCCCTGGTTGTTGGGGCCGATCCACGTGACGCGCAGTTTCGCGCCGGCGGAAATCTGCGCGGGTGCGTCGAGATTTACTTGGGCGGCAACGATGCGGATCGGCCGGCGGGCGAGCACATGGGCGCCCTGGCCCGTCATGTAGCGAAACTCCGCGTCGCCCTCGTAGATCGGGGCGGTGATCGTCGCCGGAGAGCCAGCGCGGGTGTCGGCGTAGTTGCCATACCTGCCGTCCGGAGTGTCGCGGGGGACGAGCGTGATGTAGTCGCCTTGGTTGTTGGGTCCGCTCCATGCCAGGCTCACCTTGGCTCCGGCCACGACCTCGGCGGGGCCGTCGAGTCGGATCTCGGGCGAGAGGATTTTCAGGTCGCGCCGCGCCAGGACCTTGGCGCCCTGGCCGGTCATGTAGCGGAGCTCGGCCTCGCCCGCGACGGGTGGGAGCTTCAGGGAAAGCGGCGAGCCGGCTTTGGTCTCGGTGTAGTTGCCGTAGCGTCCGTCAGGAGTGTCCTTGGTCACGACGGTGATGTAGTCGCCCTGGTTGTTCGGTCCGGTCCAGTTCACCGTGAGGATCGTGCCGAGTTCCGCCTCGGCCGCCGCGTCGAGCGTCGCAGACGCCGCGAGGACTTTGATCGCTCGCCGGCCGAGCACCTGACGCGACTGGCTCGTCATGTAGCGCAGTTCCCAGTCACCGGCCTCGATCGGAGCGGTGAGGGTGACGGGGTTGCCGGTCTTGGTGTCCTGATAATTTGAATACGCGCCGTCGGCTGCATCGGCGCGCACGATCGTCACGTAGTCGCGGGCGTTGGCGGGACCGGTCCAGCGCACCTGAAAGGCCGCTCCCGCGCCCACTTCGGCCGGGGCATCGAGTGTGGCGGGGGTTTGCCGCTCATCGGGCTCGGTCGTGGCGGTGACCGGCAGCCCGGCCTGGGGATCGCCCGGCTCCACCACCCCCGGCGACACGGCCTGGGTGGCGGCGACGTGTCGGCCGCACCGCAGGAAGAGGAGCAGAATCGCCGCGACCAACAGGATCAGCACGATAACAACTGCACGGCGCCGGGGTTTCTCGCTCATGGACCAGTGCTAGTCGCTCGGGCCGGCGACCGACAACGGCGTTCGGTGATCGCGGGGCCTGTTCTGCCGGTCGGGGAACGCCGGATGGCTACGAAACGGAATACGCTTGCGGCGCAGGCGGATAGGGCGTCACCGCTGCCGGGCCCCCGCGAATGTTCTGGAGGTTGCTCCGGACTCACGGTTTGGTGACGCTCTCGCCCTTTCGATGCATCGCCGCTTTCTCTCTTCCGTCGCACCCTCGGTCCGCGCCCGCCTGTGGTTCGTCGTGTTGCTCGTGTCGGTGCCGGCCATGTTGCTCGCCTGCTGGCTCATCATCCTGAGCTACCGCAACGAGCGCCGGGCGATGGAGCGTCACCTGATGGATACGGTTCGCGCGTATTCCTCGCTGGTCGATGCCGATGTGCGCGAGCGGACAGCGACCCTGCAAAGTCTCGCCATGTCGACCCGGTTGGCGTCGGGCGACCTGACGGGATTCCGGGTGCTCTCGCAGCAGTTGGTCTCTCGCTCGGGTGAGTGGGTGAGCCTGCTCGAAGATGATGGACGCGAAGTCATGCACACCCGCGACGTGCGCCAGAGCCAGATGCCGCCGATCGTCGTCACCCCCGAGCTCCGCGAAGCGCTGAAAGAGCGCCGGCCCTACATCTCCAACCTGATGATCGGGCAAGGTGCGCCGCGCCACTACTTCTACATCGCGTTCAGAGTGACCATCGGCGGCGATCGTCCGGGCATCCTCTGTTTGGCGCAGACGCCCGCGCTCTTGGGAAACTCGCTCCTGCGCAACGGCCTCGCGCACGATGGCGTCGTAGCCGTGGCCGACCGGGCGCGCACCATCGTCGTGCGCAGCCGCGGTCACGACACATTTTCCGGCCGCCCTGCGAGTGACAAGATCCAGGAGGTCACGAAGGAGAGCGCCGAGGGGGTGATCGATTCCACCACGCTGGAAGGGATCCCCAGCATCGCGGCGTTTCACGTCTCGCCGCAGAGCGGCTGGGTGGCGGTCGTCGCCGGACACAAATCCGATCTTTTCGACCCGGCTAAACAGATGCTCCTGATCGCGCTGGCGGTGAGCGGCATCGTGGCGATCGGAGTGAGCCTGATCGTGTGGTGGGTCAACCAGTCCACGGAAAAGATTGCGCAGACGCTGGTCGTGGACACGCAAGCGGTCGCGCGCGGAGAGAAAGTGGAGGCGCGCCAGACCGGCATCATCGAGGCCGACATCGTTTCCCGGGCGCTGGCCGACACCTCGCACGAATTGGCTGCGCGCAAGGCCGCGCTCGAGCAGGCGCGTGACACCGCGGTGGCGGCGTCGCGCGCAAAGGACGAGTTTCTCGCGGCGCTCTCCCACGAGTTGCGCACGCCGCTCAACCCCGTGCTGCTCCTGGCCAGCGATTCGGCTCGCGATGCCACGCTGCCGGAGGACGTGCGGGCCACGTTCGAGATGATCGAGAAGCACGTGCTGCAGGAGGCGCGGCTCATCGACGACTTGCTCGACGTCACGCGCATCGGCTCGGGCAAGCTGAACCTGCACCTCGATTCCCAGGAGCTGGACAAGCTCGTGCAGGAGTCGATCGAGATCATCCGCCCCCGCGCGCTCGAGAAGCAGCAGCAGATCGAGGTCAACCTCGTCACGCTCGGCGCCCGCGTGCGCGGCGATGCCGTGCGCCTGCATCAGGTGTTTACCAATCTGCTCGGCAACGCGGTGAAATTCACGCCCCGCGGCGGCCGTATCTCCGTGTCGAGCCGCACCCAGCCGCACGATCGCACGCTGGTCGTCGAAGTCGCCGACAGCGGCATCGGCATGTCTCCGGCCGAGGTGGACCGCGTCTTCGAGCGCTTCGTGCAGGGCGACCACGCGAGCACCGGCCGCAGTTCGCCCTACGGCGGTCTCGGGCTCGGTCTCGCAATCGCCCGCAGCCTGGTCGAACTCCACGGCGGACGAATCGAAGCCGCCAGCGAGGGCCTCGGCAAAGGGGCTGTATTCACGGTTTGGTTACCGGAGGAACGCGGGACGTGAGCCGCGCCAGAGTGCGGACCGGGTCGGGACAGAGTGCGGACCGGGTCGGGACAAGGTCCGGGCTGACTCGGGACCGGGCTACGCGAGATAAGTGCCACGCGCCTCGGCCCGGCGGACGCGGCCGAGGGTGACGAGCGCGGAGAGAATCTCGGCGACGGCCTTGGCGTCGGCCCGCGCGAAGGTGGCGGCGAGGTCCTTCGCGGTGGCGGGTTTTCCCGCCGCGGCGAGGGCGGCTTGCACCGCTTCGACCTGGGCGGCGCGTTGAGCGGGCCAGGGAGTTTTCGCGCGGGACTTCTTGGGCTTCGGCGCCGAGGCCGACGGCTTCTTGCGGGCACCGGAACTTGGGCTTGTTGCGCTGGGCAAACCGAGCGCGGTCTGCTGCGGGGCCTGGAACTCGGGGCGGAGCCAGCGGATCGTGCCCTGCGCCTCCTCGGCGGCGCGCTCGGCGTTGAGGGCGACGACGCGGGTGAGGATTTCCTCGTCGGTCAACGGCCACGGCCACCCGTAGGCTTCAGCGACGGCGGCGTCGATCTGGTCGTGCAGGTGGCGGAGCGTGGAGACGAGCGCCTGGTCGTGGATGAGCTGCTCCTTCGCGTTGAGCGGCTGGTTGGCGCGGACTTTTTCGAGGACGTTGTAGATCGCGGTGAGGCCGAGGCCGTGCTTTTCCTGCGCGCGCTTTCGGTGGGCGTCGAGCTCCTCAGCGAGCGCGCGGATTTTTTCCTTCTGGGGTTCGGGGCAGTCAGGGAAGGGGAAGGGGTCGAAGCACCGGGATTTATTGTAGACCGGGCGGTCTTCAAGTGTGCCCCCAGACGCCAATGCGAAGACAACGTGTAAGCGAGTGCTGAGAACCCCGAGATGAAAAGCGTCGTCCGATCCCGTGACCACCAGTCGATGTTCCGGCTTTATCGCCGAGTCGATGAACTGGAAAACGCGGTGCTTCGTGGTTTCTACGGTCACGATGTAGCGTCGTAGGCCGCGAATCGCGCCGCGGACCTGTTCGTTGCTCCGGCGGAAAAGCCACCAGTATTTTCGAAGCCGGGCATCGCGGTTCATCATTCGCTCGGGTTTTACGCTCCCGACGAGGTGGTCATAGACATGAGGACAATCCCGGCGCAGCGCCTCTTCAGTCCACCCATCCGTGTCGATGACCCAGGCGTTGCGCGGTTTATCGGTGAGGTCCTCGCCGTTGCGCAGGGGGAAGAGGAGGTGTTTTGCGCCGCTGTCTTTCGTTCGCAGCGTTTTCGCTTCATCGGCGGAAACGACGAACCCCCTGCTCCCGAGAATCAGTCCAGTGGTGGTGAGGAGATCGTTGGCTTTGAGTGCGATGGCGTTTCCTAACTCAGCGCCGATCGTGAGAGTTGAACCAATCCTTCCTCGTAGTTTCTGAAACTGAACGTCGACCGCGCCTTCTTCATCCGTTTTTCGTTCGTCGATCACGACGAAGAGTTCGCCGGCGAGCGTTGACGGATCTGGCGGCGGCGGCTCCTCAAC
>JAEYQF010000026.1 GCA_023410155.1 Verrucomicrobiota bacterium
CGAGATCGCGCCGACGTTTTTAGCGATCGACCACTCGTTGTCGTTGAGGATGACGATGAGCCGCTTCGTGGCGGATACGACGTTGTTGAGCGCCTCGAGCGTGACGCCGCACGTAAAGGCGGCATCACCGCAGACCGCGACGACGTGTTCCGAGCCGCCGCGAAGATCGCGGGCGGTGGCCATGCCGAGGGCGGCGGAAAGCGCGGTGCCCGCGTGGCCGGCCCCAAAGGCGTCGTGCGGGCTTTCGGCCCGGTAAAGGAAACCGCTGGCACCGTCAGAGTGGCGGAGTTTCTGGAAGAATTCACCACCGCGGCCGGTGAGGAGTTTGTGCACGTAGCCTTGGTGGGCGACGTCGAAGACGAACTGGTCCTCGGGGGTCGTGAAGACGCGATGGAGGGCCAGCGTCAGCTCGACGACGCCGAGATTGGGACCGATGTGACCGCCGTTCTTCGCCGTGACGGCGATCAGCTCGTCACGGATTTCGTGAGCAAGCTGCGGAAGCTGCGCGGGTGCGAGGGCCTTGACGTCGGCAGGGCCGTGAATGGACGGCAGCAGCCGTGACGTCGTGACAGAGGCGGGTTCGTTCATCAGGCAAAGGAACAGCGGCGCTCAGGCGTCGCTGGTGGTGTCGAAAGTGGTGAACGCGGCGCTGCCGTCCTTCTGCTTCTTGAGCTGTTCGATCTTCAGTTCGGCTTCCTTGAGGCGCGACTCGCAGACTTTCAGGAGTTGGTTGCCTTGTTCGAACTTGGCGAGGAGCTCGGCCAGCGGGACTTCGCCCGACTCCATAGTCTCGACGATGTGCTCGAGCTGAGCGAGAGCGGTCTCGAATGAGAGTTTGGCGTTGGGAGCTTCCACGGAACGAGCGAACATGCGACGGGAGTGGGGCTTTTCAATCAAAACGTGGGGTAGCGCGGGAGTTCACCTGCAGGGCGCTGCGCGGGGGTTTTTCATTGGACCCGGGGGAAAACTTGCATGGATTGCCGGCCATGGTCCCTGTGCTCTTGATTACCGCGGGTTTGCTGCTGGTGCGACTCGCCGTGGAACTGGCTCTCTCGGCGTTGAATCGTCGCGAAGTCCGCCGGCATGCCGGCCAGGCGCCGGCTGCGGCGGCGGCGATCATGGACGAGGCCACCTACCGTAAATCCACGGCCTACACGCTGGAGCGATCGCGGTTCGGCGTGTTCACGGAGATCTTCGACACGCTGGTGTTGTTTCTTGTCGTGTTCGGCGGCGTGTTGCCCGCGCTTTACCTGCACGTGGGCATGATGTGGGGCCCCGAGGTGGTGTGGGATGACGCGCTGTTCATCCTCGCGGCCATGGTGCTGGTGTCGCTGCCATCGCTGCCATTCGACTGGTGGCAACAGTTTCGGCTGGAGGCGAAGTATGGCTTCAACCGCACGACGCCGAAGCTGTGGTTTTCAGACAAGTTGAAAGGGCTGCTGCTCAGCGTGGCGATTGGCTGGCCGCTGCTTTGGGCGCTGCTTTCGCTGGTCGGGTGGGTGGGCGAAGCGTGGTGGATCTGGGGTTTTGCACTGCTGTTCGGGTTTCAGCTGCTGATGATGGTGCTCTACCCGAAGTTGATCTTGCCGCTGTTCAACAAACTCACGCCGCTGCCGGCAGGCGAGTTGCGCGACCGGCTGCTGGCGCTCGGCGATCGCACTGGATTTCGCGCCCAAGCGATCGAGGTGATCGACGGCAGCAAACGCTCCGCGCATGCCAATGCGTATTTCACGGGGTTCGGCCGCTTCCGGCGTATTGTGCTTTTTGATACGCTGCTCAACCAGCTCACGCCCGAGGAGCTTGAGGCGGTGCTGGCGCACGAGATCGGACATTACCGGCGGGGGCATATTCCGAAGCTGCTCGCACTCTCGGCGGCGATGATGTTCGGCGCGTTTGCGGCCATCGCCTGGCTGGCGCGCAGTCCATGGTTCAATCTTTCGTTTGGATTCCCGCCTGGGGAACTGGCGCCGGCATTCTTGCTTTTCGGCCTGCTGAGCGGCGCGGTGCTGTTCTGGTTGTCGCCGCTCACCAACCTGCTCTCGCGCAAGCATGAATACGAGGCCGACGCGTTCGCGCGCGACGCGGTCGGCGGCCCGGGACCGCTGGTGGGCGCGCTGCGCAAGCTCGCGCAGAAGAATCTCAGCAATCTCACGCCACACCCGTGGTATAGCGCGTTCTACTATTCGCACCCGACGCTGGTGGAGCGCGAGGCCGCGCTGACGGCCAGAGGCTGAATGCGAGCCGCGGCGGCCCGTATCCTGGTCTTGTCGCGGCACCGGCCTGACGCCAACCTCCGGCGTGCCTGCATTTTGCCGATGAGAGTGCTGCGTTGGAGAGTTTGCGCGATCCTATCGGTGTGCGTGTTCGCCCGCGCATGGGCTGGGACTCTCACCATCGCGACCTACAATCTCGAAAACTACACCGCGGCGAACCGGCTGACGGAGTTTGGCTACCGCCGCGATTACCCGAAGCCGGAAAGCGAGAAAGACGCCGTGCGCGCCACACTTCGGGACCTGAATGCCGACGTGATCTTCTTCCAGGAAATCGGATCCGCCGGCTACCTGGAGGAACTTCAGCGCGATCTTCGCACGGAAGGCATCGATTATCCGCACGCATGGTGTGCTGATGCCAACGATCCAGACCGCAAGCTCGCGGTGCTTTCACGGATCCGATGGAACGAGGCGAAGGCGCACCGCGACCTCACGTTTCGTTATTTCGGAGAAATGGTCCCGGTAAAACGCGGACTGCTCGAAGTGCGCTTCGCGACGGCGTTGGGGGAGGTCACCGTGTTCGCGGTGCATCTGAAGAGCCGCTTCAGCGATCGACCGGATGACGTGGGTTCCGAGATACGCCGCAACGGCGAGGCCACGGCTATTCGCGATCGTATCCTGCAGCTTCGGGCGGAACCGGAGGCGGACTTGTTTCTCGTGGTGGGCGATTTCAACGACGGCCGGCACGGGCGCGCGGTGCAGCGATTCTTGAAAAAGGGAAAGCGAGAACTCGCCATCAGCCTGCCCGCCACGGATTCGCGTGGTCACACGTGGACGCATGCTCATCGGAAGAGCGACACGTATTCCCGAGTGGACCACGTGTTGGTTTCACCAGCCTTGTTTCCGTCGGTGCGCGAAGGCCGGGCCCGGATCTTTGACGGGGAAACGGTTGCGGCGGCCAGCGATCACCGTCCGGTCATGGCTACGATCGGATGGCGCGACTAAACGAAACGAGCGGGCTATGCGCCCGCTCGCGAAAGAAGAAACTGCGCGCCGCTCACCGTCCGGTAACCGTCACCGGAATCGTCAGCTCGCCATCTCCGTAGCCTTTGAGGAACAGGCTGCCATTCCCGGGGTTTCCGCCCTCGACCGTGACGGTCACCGCGGTCTGGCCCTGCGGCACAATCACCTCGGGCATGATCACGCTCTCCGGAATGTCCGTGGTAAGGTCCAGCAGGAGACCGCCCGCCGGCGCGGGATTGGGGACTGAGAAGGTCACGCTCTGGCGCTCGCGAGTGCGGAGATTCAGCGAGGATGGAGTGACGGTAAGGTTCGTGCCGTCGACGCGAAACGTGCCGACCGGCGAGTTGCCGTTGGTGCTGCCAAGCGTCACGCGGTAGTTTTGGCCGGGCGTGACGGCGGGCACGAAGAAGCTCAGGGAGTTTGGCGATTCGAACACCGTGCGGGTCGGAGTGTTTTCGAAATAGATCACATCCTGCGGGGTGAAGCCGCGACCCAGCACGCTGACGCGGGCGCCGACCGGGCCGCGGTTGACCTCGAGTGACAATACGTAGCGCCGCACGATGCGCGCCTGCGCGACTTCGGTGTAGGTTTCAACGGACACCGGCGAGGTGCTCGACTTGATGCGGTAGCGGACGAGGAAGTAATACGCGAGCTGCTCGCGGCCCGCTGCGCCCTGGTAGTCGTATTCGAAGATGTTCTCGCCCAGGTCGCTCTTGCGCATCGGGTGGCTCTGGCCGTCGATCACGATGACCGGGCTGATGCTTCCCGGCTCGATCGTGTTGGAGCGCGGCGTGACGCGCAGGGTGATAGTGTAGATCTGCGAGGGATTCTCCGGGAGGGAAACAGGCGTGAGATTGGTGAGGACCACGCCTTGGCAGCCGGAGAAAACGACGGCGGCGAGCGCAGCGCCGAGCCAGAAAAGGAATTTTCTCGCGGGAGAAATACGGTTGTTGTGCATTGGCCTTTAAGCGTGAAAAACCGGGCAAATTAAGAGCGGTTAGTAATGAGCGACCTCGTATCAGAGCAAGACAAAGCTGTGCCGGCAAACCCGCTGGGACTTTACGTGCACGTGCCGTTCTGCGCGTCGACTTGCGACTTTTGTGCGTTCTACCAGACCCAGCCGACCGCGGAGGGCATCAAAAGTTTCCTCGACCACATCACCGCCGAGGCCGCGCTGGTCGAGTGGCCGCGGCGCGCGACCACGATCTTCTGGGGCGGCGGCACGCCCGGCCTGCTCGCGGCCCGAGACTTGGCCAAACTCGCAGAGATCGTCCGCGCGCGGGCGGAGGAAAAATTCGAGGAGTGGACGGTGGAGCTGGCACCCGGTTCGGTGACAAAGGAGCGGCTCACCGTGCTCAAGGACGCCGGCGTCACGCGCGTCTCGATGGGTGTGCAGAGTTTCCAGCCGGCGTTGCTGGATGCGCTGGGCCGGCAGCACTCCCGCGAGCAGATCATGCGCGCTTACGAGCGCGTGCGTGCGGCGGAGTTTCACAGCGTGAACCTCGATCTGATCTTTGCGCTGCCCGGCCAGACTGAAGCAGAGTGGGCGGCAGATGTGCGGGAAGCGGCGTCGCTGCAGCCCGATCATCTTTCGACCTATTGCCTCACGTTCGAGGAGGACACCGCGCTTTGGGTGAAGCTGTCCCAAGGTCGCGTGAAACTCGATCCCGCGCACGAAGCCCGGCTCTACGAGGCTACGTGGGCGCAGCTGGCGGAACTTGGCTACGAACAATACGAAGTGTCGAACTTCGCGCGTCCCGGGCACGTGTGTCGCCACAATCTGAATACATGGCGCATGCACGAGTGGGTGGGGCTCGGGCCCTCCGCGGCGTCGCAGCATGGCGGCTGGCGCGGCGGCAACATCGCCGATCTCGGAAAATGGATGAGCGGCATCGCGCGCGGTGAGCGCATGACCGAGGACCGGGTGCGGCTCACGTCCGCGCAACTCGCGGAAGACGCGGTGATCTTTGGCGTGCGCATGAACGCGGGCGTGGATCTGCCAGCATGGCGAGCGCGCGGTCCCGAGGCGCCCTGGGACCGGGTGGATGCGCTCGTCGAGCGGCTGGTTGACGAAGGACTGGCCATTTGTGACCGTGGTCGCCTCCAGCTAACGAACCGCGGGCGATTGCTCGCGGATGCCGTCGGCGCGGAGTTCATGGAAGCGTTTTCCCACGATACATCGCCCGTATGAAGAAGCTGCTTTTCCTGTTCGCCTGTGTGACGGCGTCGGCCGCCTGGGCCGCACCCCTGGTTTTGCAAAGCGACTTCGGCGTGAAGGACGGAGCCGTGGCCGAGATGAAAGGCATCGCGCTGGGCGTGAGTCCCACGATCGTGCTCCACGACCTCAGTCACCACAACACGCCCTTCAACATCTGGGAGGCGGCTTACCGTTTGAAACAGACCGCGCCTTACTGGCCGGAGGGAACCGTCTTCGTGTCAGTCGTCGATCCAGGTGTCGGCACAGAACGCAGATCCGTCGTGCTCAAGACGCGCAGCGGCCACTTCTTCGCTACACCCGACAACGGCACCCTGACGCTCGTCGCGGAGGAACTCGGCATCGAGGCGGTTCGCGAGATCGATGAGACGAAACATCGACGCAGCGGGTCGAATCGCTCCTACACGTTTCACGGGCGGGACGTTTACGCCTACATGGGGGCGAAACTCGCCGCCGGTGTGGCGAGCTTTGATGAAGTCGGACCCTTGCTGCCACCGCGGGTGGTCGCGCTGCCCTATGAAAAGCCCCGCCGTGACGGTGCCGGCATCACGGGAACGATTCCGTATTTGGATTTTCAATACGGAAACGTCTGGACCAATCTCGACGACGCCCTCTTCGAGCAGCTCGGCGTAAAACACGGAGAAAAGCTTCGCGTGACCATCCGGCGCGCCGGCGAGGCGGTCTACGAGGGAGTGGTGCCCTACGCCCGGACCTTTGGCGAGGTGCCGGAAGGCCAGCCGCTCCTTTACCTCAACAGCCTCATGAATGTCGCCCTCGCCCTCAACATGGGCGACTTCGCGACGACGCACCGCATCTCTTACGGGGCCGAGTGGAGCATCCGGGTGGAGCCGGTGCAGTGATGAAGTGCGCGATCGCAGCCTGGTTCGCGAGTCTGCTGATCTTGGCGGGGTGCCGCACCCCTGGGCGGGACTACATGCCCGTCGCAGCCCGCTTTTTCCTCGAGGCCGCGTCGGGGCAGGGGAGTGGCGTTGTGCTCCCCCAAAGCGGGGTGCAACTCACCCTCTCGCCCAAGCCAGTCGTCACCGAGTTCGACCTGGTGGACGTTCAGGAGGTGCAGGTGGAGCTCGGTCGCTGTCTGATGTTCAGGGTCACGACCGCAGCCGCACGCGATCTCTATCGGCTCACTGCGTCAAACCAAGGTCGCCGGCTGGTGCTACTGCTCAATGGCGTGGCGCTGGGGGCCCGCAGAATCGATGGTCCGTTTGAAGAAGGCGTGATCCTCATTTTCGTCGAAGCGCCGGATCGGGAGCTGGCGGAACTCGCGCGAAATCTTCGCGCCACCTCCGCGGAAGTGCAGCGCACCGCCGGCCGATGACGATGCGTTTTATTTTTCTCTTCTGCCTGACTCTCCTGACCACCGAGGCGTCGGCCGCTCAACGCCTGAACTTCGTCTGGCCCGCTCCCGACACGCCGCTGCCCCCGGGACGCTCCGCCCATGCGATTCTGCAACATGCCGGCTCCGGTGACCCCGCCTCGGGTGCTTTCGGCGGCGTGCGCAGCGGGGGGGCGCAGTTTCACGAAGGGGTCGACATCAAGCCGCGCAATCGCGACCGCGCGGGCAATCCCACCGATCAGGCGGTGGCCGCGTTGGATGGGGTGGTGCGGCACGTGAGCACGGTGGCCGGAAACAGCGCGTATGGCCGTTACGTGGTGCTTGAGCATCCCGAGGTCACGCCGGCCGTCTACACGCTCTACGCGCACCTGGGACGCGTGGCGGGCGGACTGCGGATCGGCGAGCGGATCAGCGCCGGCCAGCCGTTGGGCACGATCGGGTATTCAGCCGGCGGATACGTGATTCCCAAGGATCGGGCTCATCTGCATTTTGAGATCGGCCTGATGGTGACGCGCGACTTCCAGCGGTGGTATGACGCGCGCAAGTTCGGCAGCCGCAACCAGCATACCATCTGGAATGGCATGAACCTCATGGGCATCGATGCACTCGATTTCTACACGCAGTGGCGCACGGGACGCGTGTCGGGGTTCGAGCAGTATTTCCGGGGCATGGAGCCTGCCGTGACCCTCCGGCTTTCGACGCGCCGGGTGCCCGATTTTGTGACGCGTTATCCGGCCTTGCTGACGAAACCGTTGCCCGACGTGGTCGGTGGCTGGGAAATCCAGTTCAATTGGACGGGGCTGCCATTTGCCTGGACCCCTCTGACGCCCATGGAGGCGATCGGGATGACGCCTGATCGGCCGGTGCTCGCGCGGGTCGACGAGACCATCGTCCGCCGCGAACGCAGCAGGACGCTCGCGGTGAAGCGAAAGGGCAGCTGGGTCATTGGCTCCGATCTCAAAACCGTCCTGCAGCAATTGTTCGCATTGCCCTGAGCGGCTCGGGTCGGGACTCGATGCGGACCGGTTCGCGACAGAGTGCGGGCGGCGTCGCTCCACGGTGCGGCTTGGGTCGCGGCACAGTTCGCCGCGCGTCGTGCTCTCGGGCGGCCTAGCTCTGCGGCTTCAGCTGGCGGAGGAGTGCCACGAAGGTGGGATCGCTTTTCAGGTCCTCCAGATCGGGGTCCTGCTCCATCCAGTCGGCGTCGCAGTAGCCGAGCTTGATGGCTGCGCGCAGTGAGCGGATCGCATCGGCCTTGCGCTTCAAGAGCGCGAGGCTGCAGGCCAGGTTGTAATGGGCCGTGGCGTTGTCCGGCAGCAGTTTCACGAGCCGGCGATCCATCTTGAGGCCGTCGGCGATGCGGCCGTGCTTCGTGTTGAGTCCGCCGAGGATCTCGATCACCGTCGGGTAGCGAGGCTCGCGCTTGAGAACCGACTCGAAGAACCGGATCTCGAATTCGTGATCGTGCGTTTTCGCCATGGCCTCAGGCGCGGCGGGGGCAGGTGCCCGTCTGCCGCCACTGATCGCAACGCGCGCTGACCTGCAACCGCTGAGTCACGGGCGTGAGGTTCAGCTTCTGAGAAACGGAATTGCCATACCAGCCCATGAACGGCGCGCTGATTTCGAAGATCTTGTCGCAGTCGAGGCAGATCACCTGCGCGACCTGGTTACTGCTGCCTTCCTGATTGGGGTGGTAGAATTTTTCCCCCGTGCCGATGTCCACCTCGCGGAGGAGGTTGCTCTCGGTCATGATGGGCAGCGTGCGATAGACGGTGGCGCGGGACACGGAGTCATCGATCGCGCGGGCATAGTCGAGCAGCTGCTCCGCCGTAAAATGCTCCTGCTGCGCGAAGGCCGCGGCGAAGATTGCGAGCCGCTGATTGGTCACTCGCAGCCCTTTTTGGGTCATGAAACTCCGAAATTTTTCGCGTGCTGCGGCAGTCGTCACGTTGGAAATGTTCGGCGGCGGTCTGGGTGTGTCAATGCGTTCGTCGGGCGCGGCCGAGGGCAGTGCGGTGAGCGACGTAACGCGCGGGAATTTCGTTTGCACCGGCTGGCGGGCGGCGGCGTGATTCGGCGCAATGACGGTTGGCGTCCATCCTCTCGCCGGTTTTGACAAGCTGCTCCACTATCGCGTGCCCGAATCCCTGCGGGAGGAGATCGCGATCGGTTCGCTGGTGCGGGTGCCGGTCGGGCGAACGATGAAGCTCGGGGTGGTGGGGGAGATGAGCGCGCCGAGCGATTTCCCGGTGGAACGGCTGAAGTCGATCGGCCAGGTGCTGCATCCGTTTCCGGCGCTGCCGGAGGATCTTTTGAAACTGGCGCGCTGGATGGCCGGCTACTATGCGTGCGGCCTCGATGCGGTGATCGAGACGATGTTGCCCGCCGCGGTGCGCAATGGCGCAGTGGTCAAAACCGAGAAGCTGCTCGAGGTGGCGCGGCCGCTCGCGCCGGACGAACTGGCGTTGCTGGAGAAACGTGCGCCGCAGCAGGCGAAATTGTATCGGTTCGTGGCGCAACAGTTCCGCCCGTCGAAGAAATCTCTCGTGTTGTCGCGGCTGTCGCAGTCCGCGGCGGTGGCGACCGCGCTGGTCAAACGTGGTGTGCTGCGCGAGGTGTCGCAGCGCGTCGAGCGGATCGCGTATGGCGATGATTTCGCGCACGGCGAGCTGGTTGCCGCGCAGCCGCACGCGCTCAATGCCGAGCAGGCTGCCGCGGTCGCCACCATCGACGAGGGAATCGGCCGCGAGCGCTTCAGTGTGTCGCTCCTCCATGGCGTCACGGGCTCAGGCAAGACCGAGGTGTATCTGCGGGCCATCGACACGGCCCTGCGCGCCGGGGGCGGCGTGGTGTTTCTCGTGCCGGAGGTCGCGCTCACGCCGCAGACCGTCGCGCGGCTGCGTTCGCGACTGGAGGCGATCGCACCCGGACACAAATGCGTCGTGTGGCACAGTCATCTGAGCGAGGGCGAGCGCTTCGATGGATGGCTCGCGCTGGCGACCGGCGAAGCCCGGATCGTGGTCGGCGCCCGGTCGGCGATCTTCGCGCCGGTGCAGAACCTGAAGTTGATCGTCGTGGATGAGGAGCACGAGCCGGCCTACAAGCAGGACGAGACACCGCGTTACCACGGCCGCGACGTGGCGGTCATGCGGGCGAAGCTCTGTGGCGCGTTGTGCCTGCTGGGCTCGGCCACGCCGTCACTCGAGAGTTTCGCGAATGCGAAGGCGGGGAAGTATCGCTTGGTGGAGCTGCGCCAGCGCGTGGACGCGCGCAAGCTGCCCGACATCGACATCGTCGACCTGCGCATCGAGGCCATGCGACAGAGGTCGCTGCCGACGTTGTCGCGCAAGCTCGTCGACGCGATGCACGCCCGACTCGAGCGCCGTGAGCAGACGATTCTCTTCATCAATCGCCGCGGCTACTCGAGCTCGATGCTCTGCACCAAGTGCGGTCATGTGGAGGAGTGTCCGCACTGCAGCATCACGCTCACGTATCACCGCGCGGACGAGACGCTCCGCTGCCACCTGTGCGGCCTGCAAAAGGCCGCTCCCTCGCGTTGTCCTTCGTGTCAGGCGCCGGACATCCGCTGGCGCGGTCTGGGCACGCAGCGGGTGGAGGAGTCGGTGCGGCGGGTGCTGCCACGCGCTCGCATCGAAAGAATGGATACCGATGCGATGTCGAAGAAGAACCGGTTCCGCGAAGTGCTGAGTCAGTTCCGGGCGGGCAAAATCGATGTGCTGGTGGGCACGCAGATGATCGGGAAGGGGTTGGATTTTCCCAACGTGACGCTCGTTGGCCTGATCGACGCGGACATCTCGATGCACTTGCCTGACTTTCGGGCCAACGAGCGAACGTTTCAGCTGCTCGTCCAGGTGGCAGGTCGGGCAGGGCGGGGCGATCGCGCGGGAGAGGTCATCGTGCAGACGTTTACGCCGCAGGCGGAGGCGATCCAGTTTTCGCGTCATGCGGATTTCACAGGTTTCGCCGAAGCGGAGCTGAAGCTGCGGAAGGATTTCCATTATCCGCCGTATCGGCATTTGATCCATCACCTGTTTCGCGGACCTAATCCGGAGAAGTTGAAATTCTTCGCGGAGCAATGGGCGCGGCTGGTGGAGAAGGAACTCGGAGAGAAGGTGGAGTTGCGCGGACCATCTCCATCGCCGATCGAGAAAATCAAAGACGAGTATCGGTGGCAGCTGTGGTATTTCACCTCCTCGGTCACGAAAGTGGTGCCGGAGCTCGCGCGATTGCGCGCCGGGTTCGCGTGGCCCGACGACGTCGTGCAGGTGATCGACGTGGATCCGATGAGTCTGCTTTAGACGCCCGGGGAAACTCCGCTGAAAAGGGAGGGAAAGACGCTGGACACCAGCTGCGCTCTTCCCCGAAGGTGGGGCGGCACACATTCAGGATGGATCGACACGGAATCTATTTCGAAGGGCTGGTCCGCCAGCGCCGTCTTCGCTTTCGGCGCGAACTGCCAAAAACGACGCCGGCGCCCCTCCCGGTCAATTCTGGCGCGGACGCATTCTTTTCGGAGCTGCGCGAGCGACTGCCTGTGGCGTTGGACAGTTACCGTGTGTCAGCTTTGCGGCGCCGCCTGCCTGCGTGTCTGCGCCTGCTGGGCGTGCAATCGCCGGATCAGGCGCGCGCGCGGCTCGCGCAGCGGCCGGAGCTGGCCGGCCGGCTGCTGGACACGGTGTTGCTCGGCGTGACTGAGTTCTTCCGTGATCCCGAGGTATTCGAATTTTTAGGACGCACCGTGTTGGCAGAGTGGGGCACGAAGCCCCGACGCCGGCGGATTTGGAGTGCAGCGTGCTCGAGCGGACAGGAGCTGTATTCGCTGGCGATCTGCCTGCATGCACGCGGCCTCCTCTGCGATTCTGAGTTGGTCGGCACGGATTGCCGCGCGGCCGCGGTGGATGCCGCCCGTGAGGGCGTGTTCCCGCTGGGCGAACTGGAAAGCGTGCCGCCCAGATGGCGCGCAGAGTATTTCAAGGTGCGCGGAGGCTTGGCGGAGGTCGCGCCGGTGCTGCGTCAGCAGGCACGATGGGCGGGTTCGGACTTGCTTCGCGGAGCCATGCCGGGCCCGTGGGATCTGGTGTTGTTTCGGAACATGGCCATTTACCTGGATGCAGCGGCTGCGGATCAGGTGTGGCGTCGCATCGTGGCGGAGCTTGCTCCGGGTGGCATCCTCGTGACGGGCCGTGCGGATCATCCGAGCGGGGATCTGCCGCTTCGGCGCCTCGCTTCGTGCGTTTACCAAAAGGAGGAGGAGAACTCATGAGTCTGGCGCGTTCCAATCATTCGCAGCCTTCGACAGTGGTGAGCACCGTCGTAGTCCTCTCACTTGCCGTGGCGTGGGGCTACGTGCGTCTGATCTTGTTTCCCGATGCGGTGTTTCCTCTGACCTTCGTGCTGCCTCTGCTCGTGTGTCTTTGGACGCGGCGTTATTGGCAGCTGTGGGGCATGGCTGCGGGGTTTGCGGTGATCGGAGCGATCAAGTCCTTCTGGCTGCTCCCCGCCGCCGGCATGTCCTCCACGGTCACGGAATTCTACTTCCTCGGCATCATGGTTAACGTCGTGGTGGGCGCTGCGGTCGTGCACCTGGTGATTCGCCAGCGCACTCTCGCCGAGAAGCAGGCCGCGCGCATCACCGCGCAAAACGGGGAACTCGAGGTGCAGGCAGAGGAACTCCTTCAGCAAAATGAGGAAATCAAGGCCCAAGCCGAGGAACTCGCGCAGCAAAACGAGGAGATCGAAGCGCAGTCTGAGGAGATGGAACGCCAAAACGAAGAGCTGCAGGATGCCAACGTCCGGCTCGGCACGCGCGAGGAGATCCTGCAAGGCTTGCTTCAGGCCACCCGCTATCCAGAGCACGGGCAACGTGCTCTCCAGGAGGTCTGTGGACGCGCGGTGCGAATCCTCGGCACACCGGCCGAGGCGCTGGCCTATCTGGAGCGGGACGGCGACGCGCTGGTCCTGCGTGCGCACGCGAGTGCCAATGACGCGATGGAGTTTCCGTCCGTCTGGCCGATCGCCGATTCGCTCATCCGCATCGTGCTCGACGAGGACAAGACTGCTTACGTGCACGATCTCGAACAGCGACCGGACGTCGCGGGTCCGCTGAAGGCCGAGCACGGGATCCGCTCCATCATCTCGACTCCGGTGCGCGTCAGCGGCTCGGCTACGGGTGTGCTCGTGGGCTTCAGCGTGCAGCCGGCGCACTGGACTCAGGATCAATTCCGCATGATCGAGTGGGTCGCGGCCCAATGCGGGCTCATCGGTGAAGGGCTCCGGTGGCAGCGCGTGCTGACCGATCGCGCCCGGGAGATTGAGACGGCCAATCGCGCGAAGGATCAATTCCTCGCCATGCTCTCCCACGAGCTACGCACGCCACTCACGCCGGTGCTCGCCGCCGCCGGCGCACTCGAGGAAGATCCGCGCCTGCCCGAGGACGTGCGCGACGATCTGCGCATGATCCGCCGCAACGTCGGCATCCAGAGCCGCCTCATCGACGACCTTCTCGATCTCACTCGCGTCAGCCAGGGCAAACTTGATCTCACGCACGAGACCCTCGCGGTTCCTGCCCTGATCGCGCAGACGGCCGAAGTGGTGGCCGCCGACATTGACGCCAAGGACCAGGTCCTCGTGCTGGACCTTGACCAGTCCCAAGGCTGCACCGTCTCGGGCGACGGGCCGCGCCTGCAGCAGGTGTTTTGGAACCTGTTCAAGAACGCCAGCAAGTTCAGCCCGCCCAAAGCGCGGATCACCGTCACCGCACGAGTGGTGCCGCAACCACCCGCACGCGTGGCAATCGAGATCGTCGACGGCGGCGTGGGCATCAATGCCGAGGACCTCACCCGCATCTTCCGCCCCTTCGAGCAGGCGGGCTCGCCGGTGCGGCGCACCACCGGCGGAGGCCTGGGGCTCGGGCTTGCGATCGCGAAGGCCGTCGTGGAACTGCACCACGGCTCCATCCACGCGTATTCAGAAGGCTTGGACAAAGGCGCGAAGTTCACCGTTGAGCTCCCGCTCAACGCCGCTGCTCCGCCGGTGAGCGACAGCGTGCCGCCCTTCACGCGCGAGTTACACCGCAGTGCCACGCCTTTCCGGGCGCTGCGCATCCTCCTGGTCGAAGATCACCTCGATACGGGGCGGATCATCGGCCGCCTGCTGCGCAACAGCGGACACGCGGTCGAGCACGCCGAGAACGCCACGATCGCGCTCGCGGCGTTTCGCCAAAAAGAGTTCGAACTCGTCATTTCAGATCTCGGATTGCCCGACCAAAGCGGACTCCAACTCATGCGCCAACTGCGAGAGATCCGGCCGGACATCCCAGGCATCTGCCTCAGCGGCTACGGCATGGAGGACGATCTGCGCGCTTGCTACGACGCCGGCTTCGACGAACACATCACGAAGCCGGTGGACATTCAGCGACTGCGTGCGGTGGTGGCGAGGCTCGGCAACCCGAAAGCCTGAGGCGCCGCCACGCGCGGCCTGGCTCGAACCGAGGTGCGGCCCGGGTCGAACCTAGAGTGGGATCGAGTCGAGCCCGGGTGCGGACCGACACGAGGCACGGTGCGGCTCGAGTCGGGCTCCCGCGCGCACGGAGCCGAGTCGAGGGATTGACCCGGCGCGCACGTTGATGGTTAACCGACCCATGCGGATTTACTTCATGGGCATCTGTGGAACGGCGATGGGCAATGCCGCGCTGCTCGCGCGGGCGGCCGGCCACGAGGTGCTGGGGGCTGATAGCGGAGTTTACCCGCCGATGAGCACGGTGCTGGCCGACGCAGGGATTGCGCTGCACGAGGGCTACGATCCTGCACGCCTGCAGGACCTCGCGCCGGATCTTGTCGTGATCGGCAACGCGATGTCGCGCGGCAATCCCGAGATCGAGTGGCTGCTCGACTCGCGCGCCCTCGCATTCACTTCGCTGCCGGCGATGTTGCACGACTCGGTTTTGAAACATCGCCGCAACATCGTCGTGTGCGGCACACACGGGAAAACGACGACAACTTCGCTGACGGCGTTTCTCTTGCGCGAGAACGGACGCGATCCTGGTTTCCTCATTGGCGGCGTGCCGTTCGACCCGCCCGTGGGCAACCACCTCGGCGCGGTGTCGGATCCCTTCGTCATCGAAGGAGACGAATACGACAGCGCGTTCTTCGACAAGCGCAGCAAGTTCATCCACTACGCGCCGCAGATCGCACTGTTGAACAATCTCGAGTTCGATCATGCGGACATTTTTCGCGACCTGGCTGACGTGCAGCGCACGTTTGCTCATCTCACCCGCATCGTGCCGAGGCACGGCTATGTGGTGTTGAACGGAGACGATCCGAACCTGGCGGCCCTTGGCAGTCTGCCATGGACGCGGGTCGTGCGCGTGGGCACCGGGGCCGGCAATGATGTGCGAATCGCAGACTTCGCGGAATCTCCCGCGGGAGCGAGTTTCGCGCTCGAATGGTTCGGCGATCCGTGGACGCGCGTGGAGTGGGCGCAGCCGGGACTCTTCAATGCGCGCAATGCGGCGATGGCCGCCACCGCCGCGGCGCTGTCGCTGCTCCCTGCTCAGGCCGACGATGCTGCGCGTCGGACGGGGAAGGGTGCGCTGAGCTTGGTCCCGCTTTCGCGGTTTCGCGGCGTGAAGCGACGGCAGGAGGTTCTGCTGGAAACAGAGGCACTGATGGTCGTGGAGGATTTTGGCCACCACCCGACGGCGCTCGCGGAGACGCTCCGCTCGTTTCGGGCCCGCTTCCCGAAGCACGTGCTCGCGGCCGCGTTCGAACCGCGGAGCAATACCGCGCGGACGAAGACGCTCCAGGCCGGATTCCTGGAGGCGCTGGCGCTCGCGGACGAAGTTTTCCTCGGAGCGGTGAATCGTGCGGACAAGTTGAAGGCCGAGGATCGTTTCGATGCGACCGCGGTCGCGGCCCACCTGCAATCGCGAGGGATTCACGCACGGGCTGCGAGCACGAGCGACGCATTGTTGCAGGAACTGACGCAGCGGTCTGGAGCCGGAAAGGGGCCGCGCCTGGTTGTGTTTTTCACCAACGGATCGTTCGACGGGATCATCCCGCGTTTCGTTGCCGCGGTGAAATAGCAATCAATGCGTAGTCGCGGCGCGCGGTTTCCGCTATCGTGCGGCACCCCGTGACCCCGAGAATCCTTTCTGCGTGCGAACATTTCCAACCCGCGCAACGCGAATGCTGGGCCGTGCTCTTGTGCGAACGGCTCAGTCTCGAGCCTGACGCACGCGAACGCTGGTCTCGGGCGATCGAGGAGGTCACAGCGGCGCTTTGGGCGATCTTGCCGCATGATCCGGAAGTGTGGCTCCAGCGAGATCTGCCGGAGCTGCCGCGCAGCTGTTTCTGGTGCGACGGCGAGGAGGCGCTGGCCTTCTACAGCACAGGGCGGCGCGCCTTCGACCTGATCCTTCGGGAGCTGGAACTGGGACTATGCGAAGCCGATGAGCGCTTGACGCGCGCCGCGCGGATGCGAGCGGACCTTGTATTCACCCTTCTGCTTCATCGGCATCTCCACGCGGCGTGTAGTGCCTGCGGCACGGCCTATTTTTGCGCGTGGCGAGAAGGGCAACGGCGACCGGAGACGACGCGGCCGTATCTGTCGTGATCAGCTGGTCGCCGCGCGATGGCCCAACTCGGCGCGACGGGCTTCGAGTCGCTTCAGTTCCGCTTCGCGCTGACCGATCTTTTCCTTCAGCTGGCGGAGATTGGAGCTGATCGCCGACTTCTGGTCGTCGTTGAGGTAATCCTTCGCCGCGTCGGCCTCCAGGCGGGCGACCATCGGCTCGTAGTTCTTGAGCTCCACTTGCACGCGGTCGATCTGGAGATCGTAACCGGAGGCGATCAGCTCATCGACCGTGCGCCCGTCGATCTCGGCATACAGCGCCTCGGCGAAGGCGTCCGACATGAGGCCGGGACGCGCCGTCATGACCTTGAAGCGCAGCTGCTGCCGGGCTTCCTCGAGTTCTTTGCGCTCGCGATCGGGAATGACCTCGCTGCGGGCGGAGACCCACTGCTCAAACTCGGCGTCGTTGCGCGCCTTGATCTTGTCGTCTCGAGTGGCGGGCTTGGAGCAGGAGGCGAGAGCGAGCAGGAAAGCGACGGCGGATAGGAGTAACAAGCGGGGCGTCTTCATGACGCCACGTTGCCGTTACTGCGCCTGTTTCGCAACTTTCCGAATCGCCGGTTGCTCGCCAATCGGCAGCGCCATGAGGTCGTAGTCCTCGAATCCTGTAATCTTCACGTCAACGAATTCGCCGACGGGGAGCGTGATCGGCACATAGACGCGGCCGTCGATGTCAGGCGCGTCGGCTTCGCCGCGGGCGACACCGGGCTCTTCAACAAGCACGCGAAGCGTGCGGCCTACGTAGCTGCGGCTCACGTCGGCAGCGATGGACTTCTGCAGCTTCATCAGCCGGTGCCAGCGCTGCTCCTTTTCTTTCTTGGAAATCTGTTCCTCCATCTTCGCGGCCCGCGTGCCTTCCTCCTGCGAATAACGGAAAACACCGAGACGCTCGAAACGCGTTTCTTCGATGAACTGCGCAAGCT
>JAEYQF010000035.1 GCA_023410155.1 Verrucomicrobiota bacterium
CCCTCGGGGCGGCGAGCCGCGCCCGAGCCGGCAGCTTTTTTGCGCCGCTCTTCGTGTAGCTGCAACGGCAACCGCCCCCGCTATCCGGTCCTGCAACCTCCTCACACGCCCGCCGAAAAAAACTCCGTTTTAACGAAGGTTTCCCTCGACCGATCCCAAATCGCGCCTCGAAAATAACCCCTCTGCTAGACCGCAATTCGCGTTTGTCCGCTTCCAGCGTCATCCCGCTACGCGCTCTGGTTTCCTCGACGACCGCTCCGCGTGCGCGGTTCGTCCCAGCAACAACCGTCAACCCGGAATCCAGCCATCATGATTGCTCACGCCCGCCTTCAGCCTCGCACGTTTCGCGTTTACCAGCGTCACGACCTCCCGCGTATCCCGCAGCTCCAGGCTCTCCCCGAAGATCATCTCCTCGCGATGCGCGCCGTCGCCACGGTGCTCCCGTTCCGGGTCAATCACTACGTCACCGAGGAGCTCATTGACTGGGACAACATCCCCCACGACCCCATCTTCCAACTCACCTTCCCGCAGCCCGGCATGCTCGCGCCCGCCGATCTCGAGAAGCTCATGCGCCTCATCGCCGACGAAGCCGAGCCCGCTACCATCGAGCGCGCCGCGCGCCAGATTCAGCGCCGCCTCAATCCCCACCCCGCGGGCCAGATGGAGCTCAACGTCCCCTATCTTGACGGCCAGCCGCTGCCCGGCATGCAGCACAAATATCGCGACACCGTCCTCTTCTTCCCGAGTCCCGGCCAGACCTGCCACACCTATTGCAGTTACTGCTTCCGCTGGCCCCAGTTTGTCGGTCTCGACGAACTGAAGTTCGCCAGCCAGCAGGCCCAGTCGCTCGTCGCCTACCTCAAGGAGCACCCCGAGGTCTCCAACGTCCTCATCACCGGCGGCGACCCGCTCGTGATGCGCACCGCTGTCCTGCGTCGTTATATTGAGGCGCTCCTCATCCCCGAACTCGATCACATCACCACCATCCGCATCGGCACCAAATCTGTCGCTTGGTGGCCGTATCGCTTCGTCACCGACAACGACGCTGACGAACTCCTCGAGCTCTTCGAAAAGGTCAACGCCGCCGGCCGCCACCTGGCGATCATGGCCCACTACAGCCACCCGCGCGAACTCCAGACACCCGTCGCCCAAGCCGCGCTGCGCCGCATCAAAAACACCGGCGCCGTCATCCGCTGTCAGGCTCCGCTCATCCGGCACGTCAATGACGACGCCGACACGTGGGCCGACCTCTGGCGCCTCCAGGTTCGCCTCGGTGCGATTCCCTACTACATGTTCGTCGAACGCGACACCGGCCCCAAAGGCTACTTCGAGGTCCCGCTCGCCCGCTGCTACGAGATTTTCCAGAAAGCCTACCGCCGCGTCTCCGGTCTCGAACGCACCGTCCGTGGCCCGTCCATGTCTGCGACGCCCGGCAAGGTGGTCGTCGACGGCGTCACCGAGATCATGGGCGAAAAGGTCTTCTCCCTCCACTTCGTCCAAGCGCGCGAGCCGGACTGGGTTCGCCGTCCGTTCTTCGCGAAATTCGACGAAAAAGCCACCTGGCTGGAGCAACTCCGTCCCGCCTTTGGCCAACGCGAATTTTTCTTCGAGCGCACGATGCGCGCCATGAAGGAAGCCCGACAGTCCCCCGCCTTCGGTCACCGCATCGCCCCGCGTCGCCGCCTCACCGTCTTCGGCCACGTCGAGTGGGAGTGACCGGCCCGGCTCAGCCTGAGAGTCACGTGAACTGTCGCGCGGCTCGGCCTCGTCGTTCTCTCACTCTTTCTCGTTCTCCCTTCCGGCGGCCCGCGCAGAAGCGTCGGCCGCCTTCTCGTTTTTCTTGCCTCCACCACCCCATGCACCGAGCCGCGGCCGCCCCGATGGAGTGCCGCGCGCGCTGTGGTTACGTTGGCGCATGCGCTCCTCTCTCTTTTCGCTGGTCCTCGCTCTCTCTGTCGCTCCTGCGCTTCACGCCGCGAGCGCACCCGCCGACCCCAACACCGGCGTTACGCTCCAAGTCCAAGTCTCGTTCGCGGAGACTCAGCGTCCACCCCACGACGTCGCATTCGTCTCCGCCTTGGTCTCCCGCATTCACGACACCTTTGCCGCACAAGGCTACACCGGCTCGATCGTCGAAGCCACCGGCCGAGAAACTCCCAACGAAACCTCCGTGCTGCTCAAGGCCCGTGTCACCGAAATCCGGATACGCGACGCCCGCGCCAATTGCACCTTCACCGCCTCGGTCCGCACCCACGCCGACGAACTCCCGCTCCGCGAATACCGCGTCCGCAACCTGAACCTCTCGCCCGAGGCCAAGGTGAAGGAACCCGACGCCGCCCTGCTTCGCCTTTACCAGGACCTCGCGGGCAGCAAGCTCGTGCCCGGTCTCGCCACCAGTTGAACGCTGTAGGAGATAAACCCCGCATGCCCGACCGCGCCGATCATCTCGCCCGCACGCTGCTCACGCGCATCGACCGACTTCGCACGCTCACGCGCGAGGACGGCCGACGCGAACCCGACCGCGGCCAACGTCTCGCCGTGATCGAGAAAATCCTAGCCGTCGAAGTGGGCATCACCGACAGCACCACGCTCGCGACGATCGAAGCCGCCGTGCCTGACGAGACGACGGCGCGCCAGTCTCCCGACCGCGAACTCGCCATCTTCGCCGCGTTCCTCCGCCGCCGGTTGGCGACCGAGTTGGACGACGCGCTCGCCCGCCCAAACTAGTCCGCCTCACGCCAGGGCGGCTTGGCTGGTGGAACCTGGGATTCCTGCCGGACTGATCGACAAGTGTCTGCCTCTCAGCCCGGCGAGGCCGCCGGGCTCCACCTCTTCAGCCCCGCGCCTCGCCCGGATCCGTCCCAGTCCGCACTCGGCCGCGACTCGGTGCGCACCGTTTTGCGACCCGGACCGGACCGAGGCACGATTCACGCCTCACCCTCCTCCCACTCGCTCCAGGCTATCCTCGTCCGTGAGATCCAAGCGTAGTGGCGTCATGGATACATAGCCATTGTCCACGGCCCAGCGGTCACTGCCTTCCTCCACCTCCTCGATGGCACGCACGCTGAACCAGAAATGCGCCCGGCCCATCGGGTCCTCGCCGGGAAATATCTTCCCGTCGTAGTGGCGAAACGACTGACAGGTCCACTTGAGCCCGCGCGGCTCCGGCGGGATGTTCACGTTGACCAGCGGAAGGTCTTTTTGCGGGAGCAATTCCTCCAGCGCTTTTTCCGCCCAAGGCATGATCCTGGAAAAATCCGGCTCGTCGTCCGTCACCGGCGTGCTGAAGGCGATCCCGCGCAATCCATGCAAGGCAGCCTGTTTCGCCGCGGCCACCGTGCCCGAGTGCCAGATGCCGTTGCCGATGTTCGGCCCGAGGTTCACGCCGGAGAGCACGAGATCGATCTTCTCCCAATTGAAGATCCCGAGCGCCACGCAATCCGCCGGCGTGCCGTCCACGCGATACGCCTCGATGTCGCGCAGCTCCGGCACCCGGGTGCGCCGCACGGTGAGCGGACGCGTCGAGGTGATCGAGTGACTCTTCGAGGATTGCTCCACGTCAGGCGCGACCACGCGCACCTCGCCATACTTCGTCGCCATCCGTGCCAGCGCCGCCAGCCCGGGACTGTAGATGCCGTCGTCGTTCGAGATCAGGATTCGCATGGCGAACAGGTAGCCGGTCCGCCTGTCAGGTTCCTCACATTCCTGCGATGGACGTCCTCCTGCTTCACAACGAATCCGCCGGCGACGAAGAGCACTCCCGCGAAAAACTCGTCGCCCTGCTCAAACGCCACGGCCATCGCGTGACCTACGCCACCCCGAACGAGGGTCTCGCCGACGCGAAACGCGTGAAACGCTGCGAGTTGATCGTCGCGGCCGGAGGTGACGGCACGGTGCGTAAAGTGGTGACGCACGAAGCGGCGCGGACGCGTCCGGTCGCCATTCTGCCTCTGGGCACCGCCAACAACATCGCGCGCAGCCTCGGCCTCAGCCAGGAGTTGCCGGAGATTGTCGCAACGTGGCAGGACGCTTCCCCTCGTCCGCTCGACCTCGGCATCGCCAAGGGTCCGTGGGGCCGCACGACGTTTGTCGAGGGACTTGGGTTTGGCCTGATCGGCCGCACGATCGCGATCCTCGACGCCCTCGACGCCCGCGCCGATCACGAGTTTCCCTCGCCCGAGGACAAACTCCATCGCGACAAGTGCGTGCTGGCAGCCCTGACCCACGAGATGCCGCCGGTCAAAGCGCGTGTGACCGTAGCCGGCGAGCGCACGAAGGACGAGTTTCTGCTCCTGGAGATTCTCAACATCAGTCGGGCCGGCCCCGGAGTGGTCCTCGCCCGCGACGCCGACCCGGGCGACGGCTGGCTCAATCTCGTCACCGTGCCCGTCGAGGAGCGCGAGAAACTCATTCGCCAGTTCGAACGCCACGCCGGCGGGAAGCGGAGCTCTCGCTTCCGCGAAGTCGCAGTCAGAAAACTCACGCTCGAGGTCCACGCCTGCGAGCTGCGCATCGACGACAAGATCGCGCTGAAGCCCGTGCACTTTCGCGAGTTCAAGGACGAGCGCGCTCGCATCGAGGTGAAGCTCGAACCCGGCGCGGTGCAGTTGCTCGCCCCCTCGAAGTGACTCGCGTCTGCCTCGCCTCCGACCGGGTGCCGTGGCGCTAGACGGCGCGCGAACCTCACCCGGTGCGCGCAGGCCCCGATGCGCACATCAGCCGTTTGCTGAAGCGGCGCCCTTGGTCCCGCTGGCGTAACCACTTAACGGATACGCCTCTGGCTGCGGACATATCCATCGGCTAAAGTTAGCATCGTCTCTCATTTGCGGGCGAGCGGGCGCCGGGGACGGTCCCGACGCTTCCCCGCATACCCCATTTCCCGGGCGCCGCCCCTCCCCCCGCGTGCTGCTCCGCGCAGCCGCGACCTCGCTGCACTGTTACCCGGCGCCCGTCCCGAGGAAGTCGTGTTACGCACCTCAACTCTTCGTTTCCCATGTCGCTGCCTGTCCTCTCCGGTTCCGGTCCCGCTTCGCTGCTCCGTCTGTTCCGTCCGCTCGCCGCCGCCGCCGCTTTCGCGCTGGCGAGTGTTCCTCCGCTCCTCGCCCAAGTCGCCGACCACGGCTTCGAAGGCGGCTCCACGCAAGGCTGGGGCCCGCGCGGTTCCGCCGTCGTTACCTCATCCACCGAAGCCGCCCGCACCGGCTCCAGCAGTTTGAAAACCACCGGTCGCACCGCCGGCTGGAACGGTCCCGCCCTCGATCTGCGCGGGCAGATGTCCGCCGGCACGGCCTATCAGATTTCCGGCTGGGTGCGGCTCGTCGCCGGTCAGCCCACGAGCAACTTGAAGTTCACCGTCGAGGCTCGCGCCACCGGTTCCGCCACGACCGACTACATGCAGGTCAACAATGCCGCGCCCGTGACGGACGGCAGTTGGGTGCAACTCCAGGGCACGTTCACCCCGAGCGCCGCGAGCTACGATGTGCTCACGATCTATCTCGAGAGCGACGACGCGACCTCCGCTTACTACCTCGACGACTTCACGATCCTCGGACCCGAGGCTCCACCGGACACGTCCGGGCTGCTCACCGATTTCGAAACCGGCACCCCAGAAGGTTGGATGCCGCGCGGCCCGGTGACACTCACGCCCACCACCGAAGCTGCGGCCCAGGGCTCCTACAGCCTCAAGGTCACCGGCCGCGAGATGTCGTGGCAGGGTCCCGCGATCGATGTCTTCGGCAAAATCTTCAAGGGCTCCCAATACGCCATCGGCGTCCGCGTCCGTCTCGTGTCCGGTCAGACTCCGGTCCAGATGCGCGTGAGCCTCGAGGTCGTGAACAACGGCTCCACGTCGTGGCACACCATTGTGGGCAACACCCAGGTGACCGACGGCGCGTGGGCCGATCTCAGCACGCTCTACACCTTCGGCCTCGATGCGACCGAGCTCCGGCTCTACGTCGAAACCGACACCGGCAACGCGTCCTTCTACATCGACGACTTCATCCTCGATTACATCGAGCCGCCCACGGTGCAGGATCTGCCCTCGGTGCAGGCCGTCCTCGATCCCTACTTCGATGTGGGCGCGGCGGTCTCGGTCGCCGAACTCTCCGGCGCGCACTCCGAGCTGCTGCTCCGGCACTTCGACACGATCGTCGCGGGCAACGAGATGAAATGGTCCTCACTGCAACCCACCGAGGGCGTGTTCAACTGGGGCCCGGCCGACGCGATCGCCGATTTCGCGCGCACGCACGGACTCAAGCTTCGTGGGCACACGCTGATCTGGCACAGCCAGGTGTCCGCGTGGGTGTTCCAGGATGCCAATGGCGACCCGCTCCAGCCCGGCAATGCCGCCCATCGCCAACTCGTGATCGACCGCATGCGCACTCACATCCACGCGGTCGTCTCCCGCTACGCCGACGTGGTCACGGATTGGGATGTCGTCAATGAAGTCATCGATCCCAATGCCCCCGGCGGCCTGCGCGACAGCCCGTGGCTGCGCCTCGTGGGCCCCGAGTTCATCGATCTGGCGTTCGAGTTTGCCGACGAAATCCTGCAGGGGTCGGCCAGTCTCTTCATCAACGACTACAATACCAACGAACCGGCCAAACTCGCCGCGTTGAAGAACGTCGTGGAGGGCCTGCTCGCCCGCGGTGTCCGCGTCGATGGCGTCGGCCACCAGACGCACATCAGCATCGTGTGGCCGCCGCTCGCCGACATCGCGGCGAGCATCGACACGTTCACCGCGTTGGGCCTCGACAACCAGGTCACCGAACTCGACGTGAGCGTTTACGCCAACGATTCCGACACCGCTCCGCCGACCGCCGCCGCCCTCCTGCAGCAGGCGTATCGCTATCGCGACCTCTTCAACCTGTTCCGCGCGAAGAGCAGCCAGATCAGCTCCGTCACGTTCTGGGGCACCTCGGACGACACGAGCTGGCTCAAGACCTTCCCCGTCGTGCGCGACAACAAGCCGCTGTTGTTCGACGAACGCCTCCAGGCCAAGCTCGCCTACTGGGCCGTGGTCGATCCCTCCGAGCTGCCGGTCCAACCGAAGTCGCGCAACATCACCAAGCGTCCGTCCACGGGAGCGTTCAACACGCTTCAGGATTGGACTGCGATCGCGCCGATCCCGCTCGATTCCAGCAACGGCTCTCCCCTGCTGGGCGAATTCCGCGTGCTCTGGAGCGTCGGCGCCCTGCACGTCGCCGTGGAGGTCTTTGACTCCACGCCGATGGTCAACGGCGACGCGGTCGAGATCTTCGTCGGCAATAACGTGCGGTTCTCGTTCAACGCCATGGGCAACCAGTTTGCCGGCGGCGCCCTGGCGACCACCACCGCCACGCAGCGCGGTTACCTGACCGTTGCCACGATTCCGTTCTCCCGCGCCTTTGCGGTCGGCCGCACCCAGCTCTTCGACGTGCGCGTGACCGACGGCGGCACGGGCCGCCGGCAATCGTGGAGCGATACGCGTCACGACCAGAACACCGACCCCGCCGGGCTCGGCACCCTCACCCTGCTGCCGGAAAAACTCGTCGCCAAGATCGACCGCGGTTCGCCGCTCATCGACGGCGTCGCCGATGGCATCTGGGCCGGCGCGACCGAGATCACGACGACGCGCTTCCCGGTCGGCAGCAATGGCTCCACCGCCAAGGTGAAACTCCTCTGGGACGACGGCTATCTCTACCTCTACGCCACGGTGACCGATCCGTTGCTGAGCAAGGCCAGCCCCAATCCATGGGAAGAAGATTCCATCGAGATCTTCGTGGACCCCAACAACGGGCAAACCACCACCTATGAAGCCGGCGACTCCCAATACCGGGTGAACTTCGACAACGAAGTCTCCTTCGGTGGCGGCGCGACGGCGGGCAATCTCGTCAGCGCCACCACGATCGTCCCCGGCGGCTACGTCGTCGAGGCCGCGATCCGCGTGGACCCGAGCGAGACCGTGGTGGGTTCGGTCATCGGCTTCGATGTTCAGGTCAACAACGACCCCGGCACCGGCTCGCGTAGCACGGTCGCGACTTGGAACGACCTGTCCGGTAATGCTTATCAGGATACATCGCAGTTCGGCGCCTTGATCCTGCGCTGACCTGGTCTCCGTTGTTCCTTCGCCTCCTCCCGGTAACGGGTTCCGGCTCCGGCCGGCCGCTTCCGCGGAGGAGGGACTCGGACCGAGGACAAGAACGTTCACCGTCTCGTAGCCGCCCGAACATGCCGGCGGCCACCTGGGACAATTTCCCGAGCAAACCCGTTTACATCCCGGGCTGCATCGGCTTGCCTCGCGCCCATTCGCATGTCGTCAACGTCCACTGACGCCGCAGTCTCCGCCTTTATCGCCCGCTGGTCCGACACCGAACTCGCCGAGCGCGCCAACAAGGACCTGTTCCTGACGGAGCTCTGCGACCTGCTCGGTCTTCCGCATCCCGATCCGTCGGGACCCGACTCTGCCGAAAACGCCTACGTCTTCGAACGCGCCGTCCCGCTCCATCACCCGGACGGCCGCACCACCGTCGGCAAGATCGATCTCTACCGCCGCGACCGCTTCGTCCTCGAAGCCAAGCAAACCGCCGCCAGTGCTCGACCCGAGAATCAGGAATCAGGCGATGCCGAACTCGAACTCGGCCTGAAACTCACCGCCCCCGCCCGCCGGGCCGCCGATCCCTACGGCAAGGCCATGCTCGAAGCCCGCGTGCAGGCCGAGCGCTACGCCCGCAATCTTCCCGCCAGCGAGCCGCCGCCGCCGTTCGCGCTCGTGCTCGATGTTGGCCACTCGCTCGAGGTTTACGCCGACTTCACGCAAAAGGGGAAAGCCTTCCTCCCATTCCCCGACGCCCGTTCGCACCGGCTCCTCCTCTCCGATCTTCGCGACGACAAAATTCGCGAGCGGCTCCGCGCGATCTGGCTCGATCCCGCCGCGCTCGACCCCGCCAAGGTCTCCGCCGCCGTCACCCGCGAA
The DNA here is from genome assembly GCA_023410155.1 of Verrucomicrobiota bacterium. GTDB lineage: Bacteria > Verrucomicrobiota > Verrucomicrobiia > Opitutales > Opitutaceae > Opitutus. The sequence continues at coordinate 8,954 of JAEYQF010000035.1, forward strand.
GCCGCGCGCCACCTCGCCGAACTCGCCAAATCCTTCGAAGCCGACCGCCACAAGCCGCGCCTGGTCGCCGCCTTTCTCACGCGCTGCCTTTTCTGCATGTTCGCCGAGGATATCGGCCTGCTCCCCGCCGACGGCTTCCGCACGCTCCTCGAATCGCTTCGCACCACCCCGGAGGGTGTGGCGCCGAAACTCGAAGTGCTCTTCCGCGAGCTCAACTCCGGCACGCCGTTCTCCACCGTCCTCAACGTCCGCCTGCTTCACTTCAACGGCGGCCTCTTCGCCGACGCCTCCGCGCTCCGCGTCAACGGCACCCAGCTCGGCCTGCTCATCAAGGCCTCCGCCCTCAAATGGCGCGACGTCGAGCCCGCCATCTTCGGCACGCTCCTCGAGCGCGCGCTCGATCCCGCCGAACGCCACAAGCTCGGTGCCCACTACACGCCGCGCGCCTACGTCGAGCGACTCGTCCTTCCGACCGTCATCGAGCCGCTCCGCGCCGAATGGCTCAACGTCCAGGCCGCCGCCCTCTCGCACGCCGATGCCGGCCGCACCGCGCTCGCGCAGGAGGAAATCTTCAAGTTTCACCGCCGCCTCTGCTCGCTCCGCGTCCTCGATCCCGCCTGCGGCTCCGGCAATTTCCTCTACGTCACCCTCGCCCATTTCAAAGTCCTAGAAGGCGAGGTCCTCGACGCCTACGAACGCTTCGGCGGTGCCCGCCGCACCGAACGCGGCCCCCGCGGCATCGGCGCCGAAACCGTCGACCCGCACCAGTTTCTCGGCCTCGAAATAAATCCCCGC
>JAEYQF010000120.1 GCA_023410155.1 Verrucomicrobiota bacterium
GCGGAACATGAGCAGTCCGACGACGACGTGAAACAGGGCTGGAATGATCGTCAGCATCAGCGCCAGGCCCGTCAGGGTCCCGTCCGCCTGCGTCTCGTTGGCGACGTAGTTGAAATGATCCAACAGCTGGTTCACTCCCGATCCGCCGATGGCCAGGCCGAGGCTCTGGAAAAGCGCGATCACGCCGAACGCCGGGCCCAGCAGGTGAATCCCGGTCTTGCGCGCGCCGTAATCCACCGACTCCGGAATGATCGACCAGAAGATCGGCGCGTGCAGGTCGACCACGAACGACAGCACGAAGAAGAAGCCCAACGCGAGCGTCACGTCCCCGGGCTTCACCAGCACAACCATCGCCACGCTGATCACGCCATCGGCGAGTTGCGTCCACCGGAAGAGCTGGATCTTGCACCAACGCTTCGTGATCCACGTCGACGCCACCATGGCCAGGATCGCGCCGGCCACGCCCACACCCATGAACGGCCCGATCAGGCGCTCGCCACCGCCGAGGTAGTACTTGGCGTAATACGCGGCCGTCTGCCCGCGGATGACATAGCCGATCATTCCCGTGAGGCAGACCGCGCAGAGCACAAGCCACTGGTCGTTGCGCAGGAGGCTGACGAGTTGGTGACGCAGCGGCGTCGTTTCCTTGCGATGCTCCACGCGCTCGGTGGTGGTGAAAAAACAGAAGAAAAACAGCAGCACGCCGACTGCGGCCATGACCGCCATGGCAAACTGATATCCCGCCGCCAGGTTGCCTCCGCCCCAGCGCCGCGCGACCTCCGGCACGATGATGGCGACAAAGAAACCCGCCACCTTCGCGCTGAACAAGCGGTAGCCGTTGGCCGAGAGCCGGTCCGCGGTCGACTCCGTCAATACGCCGATGATCAAGATGTACGGGATCGTCACGAGGCTGAAGAGAATCGTGACGAGCAGGTAGGTCGCGTAGGCCCAGACCAGCTTGCCCTGATAGTCCAAGTCGGGCGTCGTGAACATCAGGACCGTCGCAATGGCCAGCGGGGGCGAGACGAAGAGGAAGTACGGCCGGTACCGCCCCCAACGGGTGGTGAACCGATCATTCATCCAACCGATCAGCGGGTCGATGACGCCATCGACCACCCGGACGACAAAGAACAGCAGCGCCAGGTCCTTCGGCTGCAGGCCGAACACATCGGTATAGAAATAACCGATGATCAGCATCATGGCCGAGATCACCACATTGACCGCGGCATCGCCGGCGCCAAAGCCGACCTTCTCCAGGACCGACAACTTGTGGGGCTTCATCTGTAGTGAACGCACGGTTACGGCCGCGGCGTTGGGGTGGAAACCGGGAATGGCAGCGATCCCAGGCGAGTCAAAGGACCGCACACTGGATCGTAAAGGAAGGGGAACGGAGGGGTGAACGTGTCGTGCGAAACCCGGAACCCATCGTTGCCATTCGTGACGTAACCATTTGATTCCGCGCACCCGGCCCACGCCGGACGCTTAAATACCCATAGAGAACCCTGATGAAAAAACTGATTACGTCCCTGCTGGTCGCGTTGCTGTTGAGCCTTGGCACGAGCGCCGCCCTGGCCCAGTCCGAGACCGCTCCGAAGTCGGTGATCCACGTGGTCACCGTCAGCTTCAAGGAAGGCACCACCCCGGATCAGATCCAAGCGGCGTTGAAAGGCGCACAGGAGCTGCCGAAGAACTTCAAGGGCATCACCCGCGTCTGGACCCGCACGATCAAGGCTCAGGGCGATCGCACCCACGCGATCGTCATGGAGTTTGCGAGCGAGCAGGCGCTGAAGGACTACGCCGGCAGCGACGCGCAAAAGGAGTGGTACAAGGCGTACACGCCCATCCGCGCTCAGAGCACCACGTTCGACATTACGAACTGACGTCGACTGTTTCCCGCTTCTGCACGAGGCCGCCTCCGGGCGGCCTTTTTTTTGGCGCAGTCCGAGGCAACCGTCGCGTCCACTCGCAGGACGGAACCAAACGTCGCGGGCTCGCCTCCGTCTAATAATCATTGCGGGGGTTTAACACGCGTGGTGAGCTGCCGCGGGTCCATGGCTGAACCGGCGAAGATTTCCCAGACGCAGCTCGCGCGTGAGCTCGGCGTTTCCCAAGCGCTCGTCTCGCTGGTGCTGAACGGCCGCAAACAGGGCATCAACGCGGAAACCTACGAGCGGATCTGGGCTCACGCCGTCAAACGGGGCTACCACCCCAAGGGCATGCGGCTGGACTCCTCGCCCGCCGCCCAGCGTCCACGCTCGGTGGGCATCATCCTGCGGGCGCCGATGCGGTTGAGCACCCTCGGCAACTACTTCGGACAGGTGCACCACGGGCTGCACACGGCGCTCGTGGGCCAGGGCCTCACGACCGTGTTCCTCGGCGCCGAAGACGAACTGTCCGCTGAGCGGTTGGACCAGCACTTCTCCGGCGCGCAGGCGTTTCAAGGCGTCGTGCTGTTCGGCGAGGTGCAACGGCGTTTCCTGGAACGGCTCCGGCAACACGAACGCCGCATCGTCGTCGTCTCCGCGCGCTACCCCGGCTTGTGCCACTCCGTGCTCGGCAACGAACCCCAGGCCCTCGAGCAACTCGTGCAGCACCTTGTCGGCCTCGGGCATCAGCGGATCGCGTGGCTTGGTGGCAACCGGCACCTGGCCCGGCACGGCGATCGCCTCGCCGCGTTCCAGCG
>JAEYQF010000157.1 GCA_023410155.1 Verrucomicrobiota bacterium
CGGCGGTGGTGCCGGGCTCGGTGGGAATCGGCTGGCAGCACACCGGGGTCTATCCGTCGGCGACGCCGGGGGGCTGGCAGTTGATCGGTCGCACGCCGCTCGCGATGTTCGCGGCGGAGCGTGAGCGACCGTCATTACTCGGGGTCGGCGATCGGGTGAGATTCCGCAGTATCGGCTTGGAGGAATTTGCCGCATGGAAGTGAGAGTCATCCGTGCGGGACAGTTTACGACGCTCCAGGATTTGGGGCGCCGCGGATTCCGGGCTGTGGGGGTGCCGAGGAGTGGAGCGATGGATGAGTTTGCGCTGCGCACCGCCAACTTGCTGGTCGGAAACACGCCGGAGGCAGTGGCGCTGGAGTTCGCATTTACCGGGCCGGAGTTGGAGTTCACGGAGGACGCGGTGGTGGCGCTTACTGGCGCGGAGTGCGACGGTGTCGCCTCGTGGCGCCCGCGCCGAATCCAAGCGGGAGAGACGGTGCGGGTCGGGCCCTGCCGCAAAGGTCGCTATGGTTACGTCGCCGTCAGCGGCGGATTCACGGTGCGCCAGGTTTTGGGCAGTGGGAGCACGTATGTGCGGGCCGGCTTCGGCGGTCAGGAAGGCCGGGTGCTTCGCGATGGCGACCGGTTGCACGCCGGGGGCGGGGTCTTCGCGATCGATGAACGCTGGTCGATCGACGAGCGGATCCTGCCGGGCTACACGCCCACGCCGACGTTGCGCACGATCCGCGGCGGCCAGGCGGGCGAGTTTGGCGCAGCGTTCTGGGCGGAGGAGTTCATCGTGCAGCCCCAGTCTGACCGAATGGGTGTGCGGCTCGGCGGTCCGAAGATCGAGCGCAGCGATGCGGACGACTTGTTGTCGACCGCGGTCGGTCCGGGCACAATCCAAGTGCCGCCGGATGGCCAGCCGATCGTGTTGATGGCGGACGCGCAGACATTGGGCGGGTATCCACAAATTGGACACGTGATCCGCGTGGACTGGCCGATCCTTGCTCAGCTCCGGCCCGGAGATCGGGTCCGGTTTACCGAAACAACCGTGGACGAGGCTCACCGTCTCTGGCTCGCACGCGAGCGCGCGTTCGGGCTGCTGCGGGAAGGGCTCGGCCTCAAACGACGCCAAGGAGGAGAGGGAAGATGAGACACCACACGATCGACTTGAACTGCGATCTCGGCGAAGGGTTTGCCCACGATGCGGCGATCATGCCGCTGATCAGCTCTGCGAACATCGCGTGCGGGGCGCACGCGGGCGACTCGAAGACGATGCGGGACACCGTCGCGCTCGCGCAGGCGCACGGGGTGGCGATCGGCGCGCACCCCGGGTTCGCGGATCGGGAGCATTTCGGACGCAGGGAGCTGCATCTGAAGCGGCCGGCGCTCGAGCAGCTTATCATCGAGCAGATCGCCGCGCTGCGCGAGTTGGGAGAGCTGGCGCACGTGAAGCCGCATGGAGCGCTCTATAATCTCGCCGCGCGTGACCGGCAGGTCGCCGAGACTTTCGTCGGGGCGGTGCAATGGCTCGATCCGGCGCTTATGCTCTTCGCGTCCTCGGGCAGCGAATTGGCGAACGTGGGCCGCGAAGCGGGATTACGCGTGGTCGAGGAGGCCTTTGTGGACCGCACTTACCAAGGCGACGGCACACTGACGCCGCGCTCGGATCCGCGCGCGTGCATCGGCTTCGCCCCGCAGGCAATCGCTCAGGCTTTTCGCCTGATCGAGCACGGCGAAGTGGAGGCGCTCGATGGAAGGCGGGTCACGGTGCGAGCGGAAACTCTCTGTCTACACGGCGACCATCCTGGCGTGCTCGAGTTTGCCCGTGAACTGCGGGCGGCGCTGGCCGCGCGGCACGTGGAAGTGCGGGCGCCGTCGGCGGTTCAGATTTCGTAGTTCAACGCCGGCCGCAGCGCGCAGAGACTACCGGTCGATTCGACCGTGAAGACGCAGATGTCGTCTTCGAAATCTGCGCGGCCCGTGTGCGCGACAACTTCACCGATGATCTGTTCGATCAGGTCTGCTCCCGGCACGCCGGCCTGAAGGCCCACGGAGGCGCGCAGGCGTGTCTCTCCAAAGAGCAGTCCGTTGGCGTCGCTCGCTTCGAACAATCCATCGGTGTAGCAAAGCAGAGTGTCGCCCGGCTCGAAAGCGACCGTGTGCGCGGTGTAGCCGAAACCATCGACCAATCCGGCCGCCGGCTCCGGGCTCGCGAGCGCGAGCACATCGACCTTGTTCGTGGGACCGCGGCGAATCAGCGGAGGGGGATGGCCGGCGTTACAGAACGTAAGGGAGGAGTTGTTGGTATCGATGACGCCAAAAAAGGCGGTGGCGAAGATCGGCTCGCCCGTTTGCAGGTAGATCGGCGCGAGCGCGTGATTGATTTCGGTGACCACGCGCGATGGATCTTCGGCGCGCGAATCCATCTCGCCCACGACGCCGCGAATCATCGCGGTGAGCAGTCCGGCGCGGACGCCGTGGCCCATGACATCGCAGATCAGCACGCCGCAGCGCGAATCGGAAAACTGCAACACTTGGAAGAAGTCCCCGCCGAGCGTCGAGGCCGGGATGTAGCGATGCGAGAAACGCAGCGAACTGGCTTCCGGCGGAACGCCGCGCGGAAAGACGGGAAACTGTCGGGGAAGAAAGATCTCCTGCACCTGGCGCGCCATGCGGACGTCGGCCTCGACTTCGGCGGCGTGGCGTTGGAGCTCTTCCTCGGCGAGTTTACGCCGCGTGATATCGTGGCTGATGCCCACGATGCCGGCGATGCGGCCATCCGCGCCTTTGAGCGGCACCTTGGTGGTGAGCGACCAATGCACGTGGCCGGCCTCGCCGAAGTCGGACTTTTCCTGGTTGAGGATGGCCGGCCCGCCCGCGAGCACTTGCGCGTCGTCTGCCATGGCCTGCACACCCCGTTCGCCGGGGAAAAAATCGACTGCAGTGCGGCCGAGCGCCTCCTGTTGCGTCTTCACGCCCAACGCCTCGAGGTGCGCGGTGTTGTTCAACACGTAGCGCGCCTCCGTATCTTTCACGAAGATGCGACTGGGCAGATGATCGACGATCGTGCGGAGCAGATTGCGCTCGTGGGTGAGACCGTCCTCGGCGTTCTTCTGCGCGGTGATGTCGCGGGTGACGCCGAAAGTCCCGATGATATTACCGTGCTCATCCCGCCAGGGCAGCTTGGTCGCCGAGCCCCAGACGGCGGAACCGTCGAGCATGGTGAGGCGCTCGACCTGCGCGATGACGGCTTCGCCTGTCTTGATGATGTGCTGCTCGTCGCGAAGGGCGCGCTCGGCGTGCTCGCGGGCAAACACGTCGAAGTCAGTCTTGCCGACACACTCCTCGGGCGTTTTGCCGAAGGAGCGGGCGTGCGCGATATTGTTGCGCACAAATCGGCTCTGCAGGTCCTTGAAGTAGATGTGGTCCGGCAGCGAATCCATCAACACACGCAGGATCGAGGAATCCAAAGCGGCGCCGGAAGGGAGGGGGGGCGGAGCAGAAGAAGCAGGCGTGGAGTCGGGCACGGGGAACAGTCTCCGTCAGCGGGTCAATAGCCGGCGAAAACGAACAGATCGAAAAGGACGGCGCGCAGATTAGCAACAGCGAGAGTGCACCGTCCGACGGCGGCGATGTATTACGTAACACGCCGCGGCCAGACCGAGCAGGATCGCTCCGTAGGTCCGGGGCTCCGGGACCGGGGTGATCTGACGATCGAAGCCCTGCCAGCTGGTCTCGCCGCCGGAGAAGCCGGAGAAAACCACCTGGCTCGTCGTCGTGCCACCGCGCGAGTCGAATGTGGCCCCGTGCCAATTCTGCGCGAAAAGATAATCCATGCCGGACGTCCATCCGGTGATCGTGAGGGTGACGCCGGCATCGATCAGTAGGTT
>JAEYQF010000166.1 GCA_023410155.1 Verrucomicrobiota bacterium
CTGTTCACCGTCATGTCTTCGTAGCGCGTGTTGAAGGCTGCGAAACCCTTCGGGAAATTAGGCTGCGCGGGATACCACGACTTCTTGGCCAGCGCCTCGAGCGCATCGGGCCCGAGCTGCAAATGGCGCGCGACTCGACGGATCACCGGCGACAGCAGGCGGCCGCTCTTCACGGCGGCGAGGTCCTCCAGCGAGACGCCGGCGCGCGACGCGAGGTCCGCGTCGGATATCTGCCGCCCGCGCTGCGCCTTGTTGATGACGTCGTCGAAATTATCCTCGAGGGGGATGCGTGCCATAACCCCCCACGCAACCTGCGCACCGGTCCACCGCAAGCTAATTGGCCGCATTCGAGGGCGCGGAGCGACGCTGGTCCGGCGAAAACAGGTGGACCCGGAACGCTATAAAATGTGCGAAAATACGTGATATAGCCCCTTGCTATATGAACGATCCGTCGCAATAGTCGGTTTGTATGGTCACCGCTAAAATCAAGCAATTGGCAGCGAATAAAGCCAAGGTCGCGGCTCTGGAAAAGAGCATCGCAGCAGAGTTGAACCGCGAGCTCGCGGGGTTGCCCCAGGCGTATGGATTCGACAATGTCGACGCCTTCGTCGCGGCGGTCCGTGCTGCGGGCGGGAAACGTCGGGGGCGGCCGGCCAAGGCCGCCGCGGCTGCACCCGCGGGCAAGCGCCGCAAGCGCGCTGTCATCACCGCCGAAACCAAGGCCGAGGTGAAGAAGCTCGTGGGAGAAGGGAAGACCGGCGCGGAGATCGCCAAGACCGTCGGCATCTCGCTGCCCAGCGTGCAGAATATCAAGAAGGAGCTCGGCCTGGTAAAGGGCCGGAAGTAAACCGCTCCATCAGGACAGCTTCAGCCTCGGCTCGCGCCGGGGCTTTTTTATTCCCCGCCTGCGGCGTTTGTGTTTCAGCTCGGGCTTATGGCTGCGCACTACATCCAGGCTTGCTCGAACGGTCGTCTGCACGACGCGCGGGAGGCATCGGTCGCACCGGTGAACCGCGGCTTCCTCTACGGCGACGCCATTTACGAGGTGTGGCGCACGTGCGAGGGCGTGGTGTTTTCGTGGGAGGAGCATTGGGCGCGACTCGAACAGTCGGCGGCCGCACTGCACCTGACCCTGCCGCTGACGCAAAGGGACGCACTCGAGCAGATTCGTCGCACGATCGCGGCGTATCGCGCGGCCGGCGGGGGCGGCGAAGATCTGTATGTAAGGCTGCAGATCACGCGCGGCGCCGGTGCGATCGGGCTCGACGTCGCGCTGGCCGATCAGGCCGATTACGTGATTCTCGTTCAACCCAACCCGGCGCTCACGGCCGCGCAGCGGCGCGACGGCTACACGCTTTCGGTGGCGACTTCGCTCCGGCGCAATCCGGCGGAGGCGCTCAACCCGGCGTGGAAGACGGGCAACTATCTCAACAACGTGCTCTGTCTGCGGGAGGCGCGCGCGCGCGGGGCGGACGAGGTGTTGATCCTGAATCTGCGCGGCGAGGTCGCCGAGGCCGCCGTGTGCAACGTGGCCTTCGTGCGCGACGGCGCGGTGCTCACGCCGCCGTTGTCCGCAGGTATTCTCAACGGTATCACGCGCAGTCTGGTGCTGCGCGAGATCGCGGCGCGCGCGGGACTCCAGGCGCGCGAACAGACGATCGTCCCGGCGGATTTCCCCAGGATGCAAGAGTGCTTCCTCCTCGCGACGACGAAGGACGTCATTCCCGTCGGCGCGATCGATGACGTGCGTTTCACGGTGGGCGAGCAGACGGTAGCGTCGCGTCTGAAGCGTGCGTTCGCCGATTATATGCGCGACTATGCGGCGCACCACCCCGAGTGGCGGGTGTTTTGATCAGTAGCGCGGCATGCCCGGCTCGATCTGCACGGCCCAGTCGTCGATGCCGCCGGCGATGTTAGTGACGGCGTCGAACCCCCGAGCGCGGAGAAACTCCGTCACGCGACGGCTTCGGCCGCCGTGGTGGCACATGACGAGCAGGTGTTGGTCTTTCGGCAATTGGTCGAGCTGCGCGGGGATCTGTCCCATTGGAATCGTCCGTGCGCCGGCTACGGAGCAGATCGCGATCTCATGTGGCTCGCGCACATCGATGAGCACGGTGGTGGCCGGACTTTCATCGAGAAGCTTCTTGGCGTCGGTGACGGAGATTTCGATCGGATGCGAGGAGGAGGACATGGGAGTGGAAGAGGGAGTGCAGGAAACGCACGTGGGAATGAGCGAACGGATCCTCGGCGTGTCACCACACAACGGGCACGACGAAGTGCGGGGCAGCGCCAAGGTGTCGAATCGTTGCCGCAGACCATCGTAGGTCATCAGGCGGCCGATCAACGTCTCGCCGACACCGGTGAGGAGCTTCAGCACTTCCAGCGCCTGCAGGCTTCCGATTACGCCGCACAAGGCCCCGAGCACACCCGCTTCGCCGCAACCCGGCACGCTGCCGGGCGCCGGCGGCTCGGGAAACAGGCAGCGATAACACGGCCCGCCGCGGTGCGGGGCGAAAACGGCGAGTTGTCCTTCAAATTTGAATACACTGCCGAACACCAGCGGCCGTTGCGCGAAGAACGCGGCGTCGTTGTTCATATAACGCGCTGAAAAATTATCGGTGCCGTCGACGACCACGTCGTAGCCGCGGAACAGTGCGATCGCATTTTCCGGCGTGACCCCGGCGTCGTGCTCGATCACGCGGATGTGAGGATTGGTTTCCCGCAGCCGGCGGGCCGCGGAGGTCACCTTGGGCTGGCCTAGGGCGGAGTCGGTGTGCAGCAGTTGGCGCTGCAGATTGTGCGCCTCCACGCGGTCGAGATCTGCGATACCCAGGGTGCCGACCCCGGCGGCGGCAAGGTAAAGCGCGGCGGGACTCCCAAGTCCGCCTGCGCCGATGATGAGCACGCGGCTGGCGGCGATCCGCTCCTGTCCTTTCACGCCGATCTCCGGCAGCAGCAGGTGACGCGAATAGCGCGCCAGCTCGGCCGGGCTGAGCGAAGAGGACGTTGCGGACATGGCGCCGAAAGAGAGCGCGTTGCCTGCGCCTCGCAAATGAAATTGCAGAGGTCCGTCCAGCCCGCCGAGATTCCGGCCCATGCGTTGTCTCGGCATCGATTATGGCACCCGGCGGATCGGCCTCGCGTCAGGCGACGAACTCGGCGTCGCCACCCCGTTGCCCGCACTGGTGGCGAACGATCCGGCGGAACGCTGGCAGGCTTTGCTGCAGACGATTAGGCAGCGTCGCGTGACGGATCTGGTGCTCGGCTACCCGCTCAACATGGATGACACCGCCGGGCCGAAGGCCAAGGAGGCCGAAGCGCTCGCGGAACGTTTGCAGAAGGAAACCGGCTTGCCCGTGCATCTCGTGGACGAGCGCCTGACGAGTTACGAGGCGGAGTCCACCATCGCGAAAGCGAAACGCCGCGACGTGCGCGCCAGCGGATTGATCGATTCGCGCGCGGCGACCCTGATCCTGCAGGACTACCT
>JAEYQF010000255.1 GCA_023410155.1 Verrucomicrobiota bacterium
TTGATAATCAGCGATCTTGCCGTCGGCGCCGCCGGGGGGATCTGGGCCTCCGATTCCGCCAACTCTGTCATTCGCCGAGTCGTTCATAATGAGATGCCGGTTTACGCCGGAAAAATCGGGCTGACAGGGCACCGCGATGGAAAACTGACGCACTACCAGTGGAGTTTCAATGGAGTGCCTATCGCCGGCGCGACCGATGCGTGGTTGGATCTCGGCCGTAACTTCCGGTCGAATCAAGCGGGTCGCTACAGTGTTGCGGCGACAAACTCAGAGGGCACGTTGTTGGCGGAAGGCACGATTTCCGCCAAGACTTCCGCTCCGCGCGTGGTCGCTTTTGATACGCAGACACGCATGGCCTCGGAAGGGGATGAAATCGTGCTGCAGGTCGACGCCGCCGGCTCCGCTCCGTTAAGTTATCAATGGTCGCGCGATGGCGCCGCATTGAGCGGCGCGAATCAATCTGCGCTCACGCTCACCAATGTTACGAGGGCCGAGTCGGGCCGTTATGCTGTCACGATCAGTAACCCTCTCGGCTCGATCGATTCTACCCCCGTGGTCGTCAATGTGCGCGCGGACGGGGCACCGACGCTCTCGGCGACACCGCCATATAACGTTACACTCGATGTCGGCGAAGGTGTTCAGCTCAGCGTCACCGCCAAATCCGGCAACGGCCCGCTCACGTTTCAGTGGTATAAGAACGGTGTGGCCCTGCCCGGGAAGACCTCTGCATCGCTCTCCTTGAGTGATGCGCGGCCATCCACGGCCGGCACGTATCACGTCGCTGTAACGAACGGCGTCGGCACGATTTATTCCAATGTCACACAGGTCGTGGTGCGTCCCGTGACGCTGCCCTATGTCTGGATCACGGATCATGAGCCAAGCGCGCCGATCGGCGATGTGCTGGAGCTTACCACCGGCATTATCGCGGAGGGACACATCAAAATCCGTTGGTTGAAAGACGGCGTCGCGGTGAAAGGCGCCACGTCCCGCACCTTGGTCCTGTCACCTGCCAAGGCCTCCCATTCCGGCGTGTATCAGGTTGAGGTGACCAATGATGCCGGCACCTCGACCTCGCGTCCTGTGACGGTGCGGATCTATGGCGAAAAGCCGAAGATCTGGCACCAGCCAAAGTCATTCTCGTTTACCCGAGGGCAGACAGCTTCATTGTCCGTGACGGCGACCGGTCCGGATTTGACGTATAGCTGGTTTCGCAATGGGAAGCCGGTTCCGTTCTCCAACGGCCCGAGTATCTATCTGTCGGAATCGGGCACCTATCACGTCGTCATCAAGAATTCGTTCGGCAAGGTCACCAGTGACTCTGCAAAGGTTAAGATCATCTCGAATGGGCGGCCAGTGCTCGAGGCTCCCAAGTCGGTTACGATGACGGAAGATCGAAGCACCACCGTCACGGTTCGCATCTCCGACCCCGAAACGCCGAGCAGCAAGCTCACATTCCGCGCCGATGCGTATCCATTTTCCACTACAACTGTCACGGGCACGGGCAGCGTGCGTAAGATCACACTGAAGCCCGAGAAAAACTTCGCAGGCACTGGGCAGCTATATCTCCACCTTTCCGATGGAGTTTTTCGTGAGAACGAGACGGTTACCGTGAAATTCAAGGGCGTGAACGATGCTCCGGAGCTTTCGCCCCTGGCTGATCTCGGGCTCGCAGCGGGAGAGCGTGGACACGTGGGATTCAGGGTCACCGATATCGATTCCGATCCGCGTCTGCTGCACGTCACGGTGTCGGCTGCCGATTCCAAATTGTTGCCGGCCTCGGGGCTGCTTCTGAGCGGCAGAGGCGCCGAGAGGTTCCTGACGATCATCCCGGCTAAGGGTAAGCTGGGATCTACCCAAGTGAAGGTCTCGGTCAGCGATGGTAAACTGAGCGCGTCTCGAACCTTTGGCGTGAGCATCGGTCGACCGCCCACGATTTCTGCGCTCGCTGATCAAGTCATTGCGCGCAACGGCGTGTCGTCGCCGCTGCAATTTACAATCGGTGATCCCGATACTCCGATCTCCAAATTGAAGGTCACGGTGCGCTCGTCGGATTCCACGCTTCTCCCCTCGTCCGGTTTGATCCTCAGCGGGAAAAACGCCGGACGCACACTCACTCTCAAGCCCGCCCGCAAACGATACGGAAAGGCCGAGGTCACCGTATCGGTGTCGGACGGCGGCTACAGCACGGTCACGCGCTTCTTGGTGACGGTTCCCGGGAGCAACACGCGTCCGACGTTGAGCGAGATCCCGGATATCCAAATCTCCGCCAACAGTTCTTCCCGGTCGATCGCCTTCACGGTTTCTGACGCCGAGACGCCGGCCAAACACCTGGGCGTGAGTGCTACCAGTTCCGATTTGGGCTTGCTGCCGCTTACCGGCATGGTGTTAGGCGGCGAGGGAGCGGCCCGCAGCCTCAAGATCACACCGACTGCGAAGAAGAGCGGGAAAGCCACGGTGACGGTAAAAGTCACCGACGGGGCTCTCACCGCCTCGCGGTCTTTCAACGTGAGCGTGGCGGCAGCGCCGAAGAGCAAGGCTGCGCGCATTGTGACGCCTGCCATCGCCTCCACTTCGGCCGAACCCAGTCTCGTGCAGCTCGCTCAAGTTGGCGAAACCATCGAACTCGGCGCGATCGAATTGCCCACCGACGTGAGCTGCCAATGGTATGATCGCGAAGGCCCGATTCCGGGCGCGACGGGTCGCACGCTTCGTTTGGTCAACGTCCGCTTGGAAGACGCGGGCTTCTATCGCTTGCTCTCCACGGATTCCACAGGCCATGCCTCGGTGCACATCGCAGAGTTGGCGGTCGTGGGCGTGCAGCGAACCGTGCAGACCACCACTGCGCAGCGGGCGAGCTACGCTCTTACGGTCAAAGCATCGGCGAATATCCGCGGGTTGCGAATATCCACCTTATTGCCGACCGGAGCCGTTTATCGCGCCGGCACCGCGCTTCATAGTTCGATACAACCTACGGCGGGTGAAAGTTCGCTCCTCGAGTGGCGCTGGGAGTCGGCGGTTTCGACGATTTCCTGCTCCTTCGAAATCGATTTCGCGCAAACCGGCTTCGCGGCAGAATCGCTGGAGCACCTCTTCACCGTCGAGCAAGCCACGGGCGAACAACAGCGTTTGTGGTCGGCTCAAGATCGCTCCACCGACTAGTCGCCCCGACTGTGCCTCTGTGCGGCTCGAGTCGGGACGGAGTGCGCACAAGGTCGAGCCACGGTCCGTCCCGGGTCGGGACAAGGTGCGGACCGGGTCGTGCCAATGTGTGGCATGAGTCGCACCGCGGTGCGGCGTGATTCGTGCATTGTCTCTCGCGTGCGGCTCGGAATAGTGGCGCGCAACAAACCCAACGCATGGCTTCTCCCGTCGTTCCCAAAATGGAACCGTTCATCGCTCCGGAAACGAGGATGCGCGAGTTCACGGTCCGCGCGGTCCTCACCGGCGCAATCCTCGGTCTGATCTTCGGTGCTTCGTCGCTGTATCTCGTCCTCAAGGTCGGCCTCACGGTCAGCGCTTCGATCCCGGTCGCGGTCATCTCCCTCGCGATGTTTCGCGCGTGGTCGAAGATTGGCGGCCGCGACTCGACGATCCTCGAGAACAACATCACCCAGACTGCCGGCTCGGCCGGTGAGTCGCTGGCGTTTGGCATCGGTGTCACGATGCCGGCGATCCTCATCCTCGGCTTCGATCTCGAGCTCACGCGCGTATTGCTGGTGGCACTACTCGGTGGATTGCTCGGTATTCTCATGATGATTCCGCTGCGGCGCGCGCTCATCGTGAAGGAACACGGCGTGCTCAAGTATCCCGAGGGCACGGCGTGCGCCGCGGTGCTGAAAGCAGGCGCGAATCCGGAGGACCGCGCGCTGGCTTCCCCGGCTGCTCAGGCGGAGATCCGCGCCGCGGAAGCGGCGGGGCTCGGCCAGTCGCCAGGCGCAAAGGTTGTGTTCACCGGCTTCGCGATCGGCCTGCTCTACAAGACGCTCAACATCGCGCTCAAGGGCTGGAAAGACATCCCCGAGCGCGTGTTTGGCGCGCCGCTGAAATCGAGTTCGGTCGCGGTGGAGGTTTCGCCGGAGCTGCTCGGCGTCGGCTATGTGATCGGTCCGCGCATCGCGGGCATCATGTGCGCGGGCGGCGTGCTGAGTTATCTGTTTCTGATCCCGTTGATCAAATTCTTCGGCGAGGGCATGCCCGCTCCACTGGCACCGGGCACGGTGCCGATCTCCGAGATGGGGCCCAACGATATCCGCGGCGCCTACATCCTCTACATCGGTGCGGGCGCGGTGGCGGCCGGCGGCGTGATCAGCCTCATACAGTCGCTGCCCACGATCTGGAACGGCTTGCGGGCGGGCCTGAAGAATGTCGGCAGCGCCGGCATCGCGACGACCGCCAGCGGCGAGTTGCCGCGGACGGATCGCGACATCCCGATCAAGATGGTCGGCATCGGCGTGATCGTATTGCTCGCGGTGATCATGCTCGCGCCGTCGCTGCACATGAACCTTGTCGGCGCGTTGATGATCGTGCTGCTGGGCTTTCTCTTTGTGACTGTGTCGTCGCGGCTCACCGGTGAAATCGGCTCCACGTCGAATCCGATTTCGGGCATGACGGTCGCGACGCTGTTGTTCACCTGCCTCGTGTTTCTCCTGGTGGGGTGGACGGGCGGCACCTACTACGTGACCGCGCTCTCCGTCGGCGCGATCGTGTGCATCGCGTCGTCCAACGGCGGCACGACATCGCAGGACTTGAAGACGGGCTTCCTGCTCGGCGCGACGCCGAAGCTGCAGCAATACGCGATCCTCGTCGGCGCGTTCGTGTCGGCCGTCGCGCTCGGGCCGATCCTGCTGAAACTGAACGAGGCGGCGATCGTCTACGTGCCGGCCGCTCAGGTCGCACCGGGGCTGCAGACAGATGTGTCGAAACTCGAGCCCGAGAAACAAGGTCTCGTCGGCCCGCAGCTCCGCGACGATCAGGCGCAGTATTTCGTGTGGCACAAAACCGACACGACTGGCGGCCCCGCGGGCAAGTATTTCGTGAACGATCGCGGCGAAGCGGTGTGGCTCGTCGATCCCGGCATCAACGGCGCCCACAACACGCGCCCGGATGGCTCGACGGTGCGCAAGTTCGATGCGCCGAAGGCGACGCTCGTTTCCTACATCATCAAGGGCATTCTCGATCAACAGCTCCCGTGGGCGCTCGTGCTGCTCGGTGTGATGATTGCAGTGACGCTGCAGATGTCGTTCGTGCCGGCGCTGGCGTTTGCGGTGGGCGTGTATCTGCCGCTGTTTGCTTCGACGCCAATCTTCGTCGGCGGTATGATCCGCTGGCTTGTTGACCGGAAATTGCGCAAGCGTCCGTCGCACGCGGCGATGACGGAGGAGCAGTTCGTGGCCGAGAGCGACAAGAGCCCCGGCGTGTTGCTCGCCTCGGGCTACATCGCGGGCGGCGCGATTGCCGGCATCATCATCGCCTTCCTCGCGGGCGTATTGAGCGACTTCGATCACGCGGTGACGACCTGGTCACTGGCGAACAACCCGTTCTTCAACGGCGAGTATTCCGACGTGTTGTCGCTGCTGCCGTTCGGGGCGGTCGTCGGCTTCTTGTATTTCGTCGCACGGGAGAAGCTTCTCGTGCCGAAGAAGCAGGGCTGAGCGAAAGCTTCGCCTCGCCGCTAACCCGCTCTCGCGTGCGATCCACGCGGGCGCGGGTTTCTCCTGGCCCGCCTTCGCGGTAACGGTGCCACCGGGCGTGGCATTTTTCGTGCTCAGCTGCGGGCACCCACATGCCCTATCGCGCCGATCCAGCGTTGGCGGAGTTTGTCCGCGCTCTGCCCAAGACTGAAACACACTTGCACCTCGAGGGAGCGTGTCCATTCGAGCTGTTGCAGAAACTCGATCCGGTGAAATACGCGCAGCCGCCGCCGTTCTGGGACGAGGCGTATCGCTACCAGAGTTTCAACCAGTTCATGGATCTCTACGTGGAGTATTGCGCGGAGTTCTTCACGTCCGCAGAGCGCTACCACGAGGCGGCGAAGATCGTGCTGAAAAAATGCGTCGATCAGGGCTGCCGCTACGTGGAGACCAGCTTCCATCTGCCCGCGCTGCTGTTCATGAAAGACAGCGGTCCCGAGGTCATCCGAGCGATCCGCGCGGCGGCGCCGCGCGGACTCGAACTTCGCGTCTTTGCGGGGATGTGTCACAACGACTACAGCGATGCCGGCCGCGAGTTGATCGACGAGGCGCTCACGTGGCCTGAACTCGACGGCATCGATCTTCACGGCTGGGAGGATATCCCGCTTGAGTCATGGACGTGCGACGTGTGGGCCCGTGCGCGAGCGCGCGGAAAATTCACCAAGGCCCACGCCGGCGAATTCATGGGCGCGGACTATGTCGAGAAGACGCTCGATGAACTTAAGGTCACGCGCATCGAGCACGGTGTTCGCTCGGTCGAGAATCCGGCGACGGTCGCACGCCTGCTGCGCGACGGCATCGCGTTGGACATTTGCCCCATCAGCAATGTGAAACTCGCCGTGCGCGGCGTCACGAACATGGCCGCGCATCCCATTCGGCGGCTCTTCGACGCCGGCGTGACAGTGACGATCAACTCCGACGATCCCTTCTTCTTCGGCAACGCGCTCGCGGAGGAATACTACGCGCTGCACCAGGATCTCGGTTTCACGCGCGCGGAGTTGGTGAAGATCGCGGCCAACGGCTTTCGCGTCGCACTCGTGCCTGAGCACCAGCGCAAAGCCTGGCTCGATGAGCTCGCGCCGTTCGCCGTGGAGGCGGCTTCCCCTTCATGAGCGCGCCCGCGGAAAACCTTTCCCCGGGCGCACGGAAACCTGCGCTCCCGCTCCACTGCACGTTCGAGGAAGGAGAATGGCGTGCGCTCGCGCGCCATTGGTATCCGATCGCCTACAGCGACGAAGTCGCGGACAAACCGCTCGCGCGCACGCTGCTCGATCAGGAATTGATCGTCTATCGCACCACGGGGAGGCAGGTGGTCGTGGCGCGCGATCTGTGCATCCATCGGGGCGTGCCGATGCGGCACGGCTGGCAGGAAGGCGACGAACTCGTCTGTGCGTATCATGGATTCCGATACGGTGCGGACGGCCGCTGCACGAAAGTGCCGGCGCAACCGGATCTGCCCGTGCCGCGCAAACTGTGCCTCGAGACCTACGCGTGCCTCGAACGCTACGGCTTGATCTGGACTTGCCTGGCGGTCGATTCCGATCACCCGACTTCAATTCC
>JAEYQF010000275.1 GCA_023410155.1 Verrucomicrobiota bacterium
ACTCGAGCCAGAGTGCGGCTCGAGTCAGGGTGCGCGGAGTTTCGCGAGGGCGGCGCGGGCGGCGGATTCTTCGGCGAGTTTTTTGGATGTGCCGCGTCCGGTGCCGACTTCGCGTTCGAGGAGATAAACCGCGACTTCGTATTCGCGCGCGTGGTCTTCACCCTCGATGTGGATCACGTTGTAGCGAAGCGCGTGGTTGCCATGCAGAGGTTGCACGAGTTCCTGCAGCCGGCCTTTCGGGTTCTCATCGCCGTCGACGACCGCGAGGCGCGACTCGATGGAACTGTAGCACGCGAGCACGATGCGCCGCACGGTCGGAAAATCGCTGTCGAGAAAGAGCGCGCCGACCAAAGCCTCGAAGGCATCCTCGAGCGCGCTCGCGCGTTCACGTCCGCCCGTGCTTTCCTCGCTGGTGCCGAGCCGGAGCGCGGCATCGAGTCCGATTTCGCGCGCGAGTTGGGCGAGAAATGCTCCGCGCGTGAGCATCGAGCGTCGGCGGCTGAGCGCGCCTTCGCGTTCGTCGGGGAAAAGTCGATACAGCTCCTCGGTAAGGATGAGCTGGAGCACGGCATCGCCGAGGAACTCCAGCCGCTGGTTGTTTTCGCGCACGTGCGGGTTTTCGGGGAGAAACGACGCGTGGGTGAGCGCGGTTTCCAGCAGCGCGGAGTCGCGAAACGTGTAGCCGAGGCGGGACTGGATTTGGGACAGCATCCGGATCACGAGCTGGCGCTCGAGTAGCGTTTGAGCCCGCGGTTAAACACGATCACCGTGGCGGTGAACCAGAAGATGGCCGCGGCCACGAGGCCGATCATCCACTGCGGTTCGAAACCGAAAAGCACGGTGCGGGCCGGAGCGTTGCTCACAACCACAACGGGCAGGAGCCACACGAAGAGCGTGCTGAGGAAACCTCTGAATGCTTCGCGCGGCAGACGCGAAAACTCGGTCAGCGTGAAGTAGCTGCCTTCGATGCCCTGCGCGTTCGTGATCCAAAACGTCAGCGAAATCGGCAGCACGAGAATGCAGTAGTGAATCACGATCCCGCAGAGAATCATCAGCGCATACATCGCGATCTGCAGCGCGGTCGGCTCGATCCCGAGCTGACGCACGGAATAAACGACGAGGGCAAGCGCGACGGCGGAGTTGACGAGGCTGTCGGGGTCGAGCTTCCGCGTGGTCGCCATGAACATGACGTTGCCCGGTTGCGCGAGGAAGAAGTCGAAGTTGCCGGTGCGAACGTTGCGGCTGAGCTCGAAGATGCTGCTCCAGAAAAATCCCATCAGGAAACGCTGCACGAGCATCGAGGTGCCAAGCAGCAGGAGCATCTCGTATTTATTCCAACCGGCGATGCTGTCGGTGTGCCGGTAGATGACCGAAATCATGAGCACGTTGACGCCCATCCAGAAGAGTTCGACGAGCGCCCAAAGGAAGAAGTCGAAGCGGAACATCATCGTCCGCACGAGCGAGTAGCGGGCTGCGGCGAGCCAGATTCTTGCGTAGTGGAGCATGACTCAGCCTCCGACGGCGGTGTGACGGCGCAGGCCGCGTCGCCAGAGCAGTTGGTTGATCGTCAGGAGGACGACCACCCACGTGAATTCGATGCAGAGTCCGCGCACGACGTGCATCGGATCGTCGATGCGGCCGGTGAGAATCGCGGCCGGAAAATACATCTGATAGTAAAACGGCAGATACTCCGCGATGCGCAGCACCCACGCGGGCAGCAGATCGAGCGGGAAAATCTGTCCGCCGAGCACCGACTCCACGGCCATCGAGAGGATCACGAAACCCTGAATTTCCAAAAACCAAAACGTCAGCATGCCGAAACAGTAGGCGATGCTGAATTGCACGAGCGCCGAAAGCACCAAAGCCGGCAGGCCGAGCGCGAGCCGCCATTCCCAGTCGGTGGGGAACTGGATGTAATCCTTGAGCAATGGCATCGCGAGGAACAGCGGGATCAGCACGAGCGAACCTGACACGAGTCGCGCGGCGCCGTAGATGCTCAGCCGGTAGCCGAAGTAGTTGATCGGTTTCAACAGGAACTGGTTGATCAGCCCGTTGCGGATTTCCTCGCTGATCTGGTAGTCCTCGTTGAACGCGGCGATGAAGAACTGCAGCACGATCAGCATCACGAAATAGGTGATCGTCTCGTTGAGGCTGAAGCCGCCGATGTCGGTCTGGCCCGCATAGGCGGCACTCCACAGCACCACCACAACGACGAGGTGAAACAGTGAGAAAAACCCGCGGATCGCGAAGTTCCAGCGGTAAACCAGATTGCTCTGCAGCCCGACGGAGAACGCGTGGCGGTATTTTTGCAGGGACGGAAACATCGCGGAGGGAGCGGCGCTCAGTGAGTGACGCAGGACGACGAACGCAAACGGCGGGACAGCAGCGAAGGAGCTGGGCGCTGCGTCAGCTCTTGAGCGCGAAGCGCTCGATGACTTCCTTCGCGAGCTGGCGGTAGGCGGAAGCGCCCGGGTTGTTGTTGTCGTAGGCGAAGATCGTCTTGCCGAAGCTCGGCGCCTCGCTGAGCCGCACCGTGCGCGGAATGACGGTGGCGAAGATCTTATCGGGCAGGTGCTTCTTCACCTCGTCCACCACCTGGCGCGAAAGATTCGTGCGCATGTCATACATCGTCATCACGACGCCACCGAGATTCAGGCCATCGTTGACGTGGGCCTCCTTGAGGCGCTCGACGTTGCGGAGAATCTGGCCGAGGCCCTCGAGCGCCATGTATTCACACTGGAGCGCGATGAGCAGGTAGTCGGCGGCGGCGAGGCTGTTCATCGATAGCATGCCGAGCGCGGGCGGGCAATCGATGATGATGGCGCGATACGACCCGGCGGTGCGGATCGGCTCGAGCACCGTGCGGAGGCGCGCGAGATAGTTTTCCGTTTGCGCAAGTTCGATCTCGGCGGCCGCGAGGTCTTCCTCACTCGGGAGCAGCGAAAGATTCTGGTAGGGCGTCGGCACGATCATCTCGGCCGCCGTGCCTTCACCGCGCAACGGGCCGTAGAGACTCCGGCCGGCCTGCTTGTCGATGCCCACAGCGCTCGTCGCATTCGCCTGCGGGTCGAGATCGATCAGGAGCGTGGGGATCTTTTTGTCGGCAAGCGCCGCGGCGAGGTTGACGGCGGTCGTGGTTTTGCCGACGCCACCTTTCTGGTTGGCGATGGTGAAGACGGTGGTGGCCATGTGAGCGCTATGGCTATGGGTGAAATGGAGCCGGTCGCAAGTGCGCGGTGCGCGCTTTCTCAACGTAAAATGAAGTCGGCATCGACACCTCCGGTTCTGGTGCGCGTCATGAACAAGAGCCCGGTGCACGTGCGCCGCTCGCCTTGATTACCCCTCCCTATGAAAATGCCTGTCCTCCTGCGCCGGGGTGTGCGCCTGTGCCTCGTGTTTCTCCTAAGCCTCTCGCCGCTCTCGCGAGTGCGGGCCAATTTCGATCCGGCGCCGAGCTATGTCCGGCCTGCGAAGTGGGAGGCACGCTGGATCACCGCGTCGGACGTCGATCCGCGGGCCTATGGCGTGTATCATTTTCGCAGGCACGTCGCGCTGGCGGAGAAACCGGCGAAGTTCGTCGTGCATGTTTCCGGCGACCCGCGCTACCGTTTTTTCGTCAACGGAGTCTCCGTCTCGATCGGACCGGGTGCGGGCGACTTGATGCACTGGCCCTACGACACGATCGACCTCGCGCCTCATCTCCGCGACGGCGACAACGTGCTTGCCGCCGTCGTGTGGAACTTCGGACCGGAGCGCCCGATGGCGCAGATGAGTCTGCAGACGGGCTTCCTGTTGCAGGCGGGCGAAGGCGCCCCGGCGGAAATCAGCACCGGCGATTCGTGGAAGGTGTTTCGCAATCCCGCCTATTCGCCGCTTTTCGGCGCGCCTGAGCGGCTGCGCACGTATATCGTGATCGGACCCGGAGAGGACGTGCGGGCCGAGGCAATGCCGTGGGGGTGGGAACAGCCGGGATTCGATGATCGCGAGTGGCCAGCTGCGCGCGCGCTCGTGCGGGCCGAAGAACACGGGGTCGGCACTGGGGTCGATTGGTGGCTCGTTCCGCGGACTGTGCCGCAACCGGAAGAAACCTTGCAACGCCTGCAAAGCGTGCGCCGCGCGACAGGCGTGAGCGTGCCGGAAAACTTCGTGCAGGGCAGTGGAGGTTTCACCGTGCCCGCGCACGGACGTGCGACGGTGCTGCTCGACCAGGGCTTCAACACCAATGCGTATCCCACACTCAAGGTCAGCGGTGGGCGTGGTGCGAAGCTCACACTCAGTTACGCCGAGGCGCTGTTCGATGCGCAGTCGCAGAAAGGTAACCGCGATGAAATCGAGGGGCGCACGCTCGTCGGTTTCAGCGACGTGTATCGTCCCGATGGTGGACGCGCGCGCGAGTATTCGCCGCTCTGGTATCGCACATTCCGCTATGTGGAGATCGAGATCGAGGCAGGCGATGAAGCCGTCACGATCGACGACTTCCACGGCGTATTCACGGGTTACCCGTTCGAGGAGCGGGGGAGCTTCCGCAGCGACGACGCCGAACTCGCGAAGATCTGGGACATCGGCTGGCACACCGCGCGCCTCTGCGCGTTCGAGACCTACATGGATTGTCCCTACTATGAACAACTCCAGTATGTCGGCGACACGCGCATCCAGGCGTTGATCTCACTTTATGTTTCCGGCGACGACCGCCTCATGCGCCAGGCGATCGAGCAGTATGACGACTCGCGCATCGCGGAAGGTTTGACGCAGAGCCGCTATCCGAGCCGGCAGCCGCAGATCATCAATACATTTTCCCTCTTCTGGATCGACATGGTGCACGACTATTGGATGCACCGCGATGATCCTGCGTTCGTCGCTCGTCGCCTCGCCGGGGCGAGCAGCGCGCTCGACTGGTTCGAGCGGCGGATCGATCCGCGCACCGGCCTGGTGGGCGCGCTGCCGTATTGGACCTTCGTGGACTGGCCCAGCGATTGGCCGTGGTCCGATGCAACCGGCTCCGGTGGCGAGCCGCCCGGCGTGGCCACGGGCGGTTCGTCCATTGTGACCCTGCAACTCGCCGGAACGCTCCGGCGGGCCGCAGAGTTGTTCGAGGCCGGCGGCAAACCCGATGTCGCGAAACGTTATCGTCAGCGCGCGGATGCGCTCTGCGAAGCGGTGCGCGCGCACTGTTGGAACACTTCGCGGCGGCTCTTCGCGGACACGCCCGAACAGAAGAGCTTCAGCCAGCACGCGAATATCTTTGCCGTGCTCGCGGGCGCCGTGTCGGGCGCCGACGCGCGCGATCTCATCCAGCGGGTGGAAGCCGACCAGAGCCTCACCCAAGCGACCTACTATTTCCGCTTCTATCTCCACCGCGCGATGAAGCACGCCGGTCTCGGCGACCACTACGTGCGCATGCTTCAACCCTGGCGTGAGATGATCAAACTCGGGCTTACCACGTTCGCCGAGAGACCGGACCCGACCCGCAGCGACTGCCACGCGTGGAGCTCATCTCCCAATTACGAACTGCTCGCGACCGTGTGCGGCATCGAACCGGATTCACCGGGTTTCAAGACCGTGCGAGTTGCACCGCATTTTGGCCCGCTGAACCGAATCGAAGGCACGGTCCCGCACCCGGCCGGCGAACTCACGGTGAGATTGCAACGCGACGGCGATCGCGTGCGCGGCACCGTGACGCTGCCTGGGGCGACGCACGGACGTTTCATTTGGCGCGGACACAGCGTGCCGCTGAAGCCCGGGGCACAGACGATCGAGCTTTGAGCCAGCGCGTGTTTCTGGTCGGTGCACGGGAGTTCGCCCGATGGGCCAATGCGAGCGCGCCTCGGGTGGCGACGATCGGCGCCTTGGATAGCTTCCTGCGCGCCCAACGCGCCTCCCATGAATACCACTCAAATCGAAATCGACCGACTCGCCGACGCCACTGACACCGCTCACCTCGAGAAGGCGATCGAAGCTGTGCCGCGCGGCCAATC